>NZ_JBSGXB010000443.1:0-4777 GCF_053609185.1 Streptomyces sp. NPDC054956
CTGCCCTGGCCCGACGTGCCCCGCCCTGCCCCGCCCTGGCCCGCCCTGGCCCGCCCTGGCCCGCCGGAAATCGTTTCGCCCGCGGGACGCACCGCTGTAGCGTCCCCGGGCGATGAACATCCGTCTGCTGTGCGGCCTCGCCGCCAATCCCGCCCTGCCGTCCGAACTCGTCGACCGGCTGATGGCCCTGCACGGTTCGGTGCCCGATCCGGACGACGAGCTCCTCTACGAGCTCGGCGAACGTACGGACCTCTCCCCCGGCCGGATCCGCGCGATCGCGGCCGCCGACGAGTTCGCCGCGGGCCGGATGGGGCGCGCGGGACTCCTCGACCCGGCCGACGTGGACCCGCTCGCCCGGCCGTCGGTGGCCCTGGCCATGCTCGACGAGGGCTTCGGTCCGCCCGAGTGGGCGCGGGCGCTCGCCACCCACCCGGAGCACCAGGTCCGCTGGGACCTCGCCTCCCGGCCCGGGCTGCCGCTCGACGTCCAGGAGACCCTCGCCGTCGACCCGGACGTGGAAGTGGTGGCGGAACTCGGCATCTGGACCACCGAACCGGAGATCGCCGCCCGGCTCGCGACGCACCCGCACGCCCGGGTGCGGATGGCGACCGCCGGCAACGAGGCGGTGCCGCCGGCCGTGCTGGCGGCACTGATCACCGGCGAGGGGCTCGAACCGGCGCTCTCCTGCCTGGTCTGCGACCAGGAGGAGATCCCGTTCACGCACGACCCCTCCTGCGAGCGCCCGGACTGCGAACTGTTCGGAGGCGACTCCTGCGCGGGCGCTCACGAGTCGACCGTGCACTCCACCGTGGAGCGGGCCGCGCGCAACCCCTCCACGCCGACCGCCGTCGCGGCCGGCCTCGCCGGCCATCCGTCCATGCTGATCCGCTGGGCCCTCGCCGAACGGTCCGACCTGCCGCAGGAGACGTACGCGCTGCTCGCCGCCGACCCGATGCCGGGCGTACGGCTGGACGCCGCCGGGAACGCCGCCCTCGAGGCACCGCTGATCCGCGAGCTGGCCGCACGGCACGAGGCGGACCTGCTCCGACGGCTGGCCCACCAGCCGCGGGTGCCCCTCGACGTCCTGGCGGACCTGGCCCGCAGGGTCCGGATCCGCCCCGAACCGCTGCCCCGCATCGACTCCGCCACCCCCGACGAGCTCGCGGAACTGGCCGCCTCCCCGCACGCGGCCGTACGCAAGCTCGCGGCCCGCAGCCGCGCCCTGCCGCCCGGGCTGCGCGACGCCCTGGCCGAGGACCCGGACGCGGTGGTGGCCAACGCGGTCGCCCCGCACCCGGGCCTGCCCGAGGACCGGCTGCGCGCGATGGTCGCGCGCCACGGCGTACAGGTCCACGCGCAGGTGGCGGCCAATCCGGGCACCCCGTCCGGGCTGTTGGAGGAGATGGCCCGGCACGATCCGCCGGCGCTGCGGGCCCTGCGCGCGATCGCCGTGCACCCCCGTGCCACGGAGGCGGCGCTGCTTCCGTGCCTGGCCGACCACAAGGCCGGCCCCGCCGCCGCACGCCACCCCGCACTGTCCGGCCCGGTCCTCGTGGAGCTGCTCGCCCACGATGCGCCGGCCGTCGCCGAGGGCGCGGCGGCCAATCCCTCGCTTCCCCGGGCGGTGATGGAGGAGCTGATCACGCACGCGGACCGCGGCGCTCCGGCCGTAGAGTCCCTCCCGTGAGGACCAACATATGATCAGGCTGCTCCGATCGCGGCGCGGCGCCGCTGACACGTGCCGGGACGGCCACCACGTACTGCGCACCCCCCGGCTGCTCCTGCGCACCCCGCGGAGCCAGTTCGACTTCTGGATCGGCACCGCCGCCGCGTCGGACCCCGAGGCCCAGCACTGGTTCGGATGGCCTGCCGAGGACATCCAGAACGCCGAGACCTCCGCCTTCCTGCTGGCCCTGAACGACGCCAACCGGGCCGTCGCCCTGAAGGCGTTGCCGCGCACCTTGCGCAAGGCCATGGCGCAGAGCGTCGAGCTGCCCGACTCCGGCCAGGAGCACCGCCTGCTGGCCGTCGACGCCGCCGACGGCTCCTGCGTCGGCATGGGCTCGGTGACCCGGCACGACGCCTCCGTCGGGATCTGGCTCGCTCCCGCCTACCGGGGCCGCGGGTACGGAACCGAACTGGTCGGCGCCATCACCGAGTTCGGGCACCGCCACCTCGGCCTGGAGACGCTGACGGCGGGGACCGAGACCACGAACGCCCCGTGCCGCCGGACCCTCCTCGCGGGCGGGTTCACCGAGACGGAGGGTGCCCGTACGCACACCCTCCCGGACGGCCGCGTCATCGACCCGGTGTGGTTCCGCCGGCAGGACGCCGCGGCGGCGCGCTGCACGGCCCCGTAGCGGGGCGGGCGGGCTCGCTCCGGGCCGCTCACGGGGCGGGGCTCTGGGTTTTGTCCCCGAGCAGGGGCGTGGCGTGCTCGCCCCTGCGGACGACGTCCGCCACGCCCCCGGCGGCCCTCTCCAGCCGTGCCTTGAACTCCGCGGATTGCGTGCCCTCCAGGCTGGTGGTCACCTCCACCGACGAGCCGTTGCCGCCGGAGACGCTGTGGACGGGGAACTCCGTCTCCAGTCCGACGATCCTGTCGGCGGCCGCGTCGAGGGTCCGGCGGGAGTACGGGCTCACGTAGAGGTCCGCGCGGGCCGGGTCCGCGCCCGGATCGGCCGCGTGGGCCGCCTCCACGAGGAGGCGGCCGCGGACCGGGTCGGTGACGCAGAGGGCGACCCGGCCCGCCGGGTGGTCGGTGATCTGCGTGGAGTACACGTCGGCGAAGGCCCCGTCGCCCTGGGCGCCGATGGCCTGGGAGAGCCGCGCCGCCTCGGGGGTGTTCGCCGGGGTGCCGTCGATCAGCGTCGGCACCGTCCGCGGGGTGCCCGGGTCGAGCACGGGACAGGGCTCCGCGCTCCTGGTCCGCACCGATACGCCGGGCCCGACCGGTTCGCTCGCGACCACCTCCCCGCACCCGCTGAGCAGTGCGGCGGCGCCCAGTCCCGCGGCCACGGACAGGACACCGCGCCTGACGGCGGACAGCGACCCGTACCTGCCGGCTCCAACACCCGGGACTCGCCCGGCGGTTCGGTCGGACATGATCTCCTCCTCGCACTCCGGTGCCGGATCGGCTCCGCTGGGACGTACGCGCCCCGCCACCGGTTCCCGTCACCGCAAGGTCCGCGGACCCCCTCGGGTCCACACAGGACCCCGCCCCGGTGTGTGCCCGGCCGCCATGGCCAGGCCCCGCCGCCGGTTCCTAGGGTCGTCCGTGTCGGCCCGGCCGCACCGGTCCGGTCGGATGGCCGGCGGCCGCGGGCCGGGTGGAGGAGCAGGTGTGATGGGACTGGACAAGGAGGTCGCGAGCGCGGCCCGGGCGGTGGCGGACATCCCCGCCGGGGCCTCGCTCGCGGTCGGCGGCTTCGGGTTGTGCGGGGTTCCCGGCGTACTGATCGGCGCGCTGCTGGAGCGTGCGGACGCGGTCGCCCTGGAGGTGGTCTCCAACAACTGCGGGGTGGACGACCGGGGGCTCGGACTGCTGCTGCGCGCGGGCAGGATCGCCCGGATGACCAGCTCGTACGTGGGCGAGAACAAGGAGTTCGCCCGGCAGTACCTGAGCGGCGAGCTGGAGGTCGAACTCGTCCCGCAGGGCACCCTCTCCGAACGGCTGCGGGCCGGCGGCGCGGGAATCCCGGCGTTCTACACGCCGGCCGGGGCCGGCACGCAGGTGGCGGAGGGCGGACTGCCGTGGCGCTACCGGGCCGACGGCGGTGTCGCCGTGGCCTCGCCGCCCAAGGAGCTGCGCACCTGGGCCGGCCGGGAGTACCTGCTGGAGGAGGGCATCACCACGGACTTCGCCCTCGTCCGGGCGGCCCGCGGCGACCGGCACGGCAACCTCGTCTTCCACTCCTCGGCGCGCAACTTCAACCCGCTCGCGGCGATGGCGGGGCGGATCACCATCGCCGAGGTGGAGGAGCTGGTCGAGCCGGGAGAGCTCGATCCGGACTCCGTGCACCTGCCGGGCGTCTTCGTCCAGCGGGTGGTCCGCATCGACCCCGACGACCCGGCGGCCGAGCGGCACATCGAGCGCCGCACGGTCCGGCCCCTCCTCCCCGAGCAGCAAGGCGGCAACTGAAATGGCCCTGACGCGCGAGCAGATGGCGGCCCGCGCCGCCCGTGAACTGACCGACGGCACCTACGTGAACCTGGGGATCGGGCTGCCGACCCTGATCCCCAACCACCTGCCGCCGGGGGTCGAGGTGGTGCTCCAGTCGGAGAACGGGATCCTCGGCGTGGGCCCGTACCCGCTCCCCGACGAGGTGGACCCGGACCTGATCAACGCGGGCAAGGAGACGGTGACCGTCCGGGCGGGGGCTTCGTTCTTCGACTCCGCGCTGTCCTTCGGCATGATCCGCGGCGGTCACATCGACGCCGCGGTGCTGGGGGCCATGCAGGTGTCCGCGTCGGGCGACCTGGCCAACTGGACGATCCCCGGGAAGATGGTCAAGGGGATGGGCGGCGCCATGGACCTGGTGCACGGCGCGCGCAGGGTGATCGTGCTCATGGAACACACGTCGAAGGACGGCGCGCCGAAGCTCGTGGAGCGGTGCTCGCTGCCGCTGACCGGGCGGGCCGTCGTCCAGCGGGTCATCACCGATCTCGCGGTCGTCGACGTGACCCCGGCGGGGTTCCTGCTGCGCGAGCTCGCGCCGGGGGTGACGGTGGACGAGGTGCGCGCGGCGACGGGCGCGGAACTCGCGGTCTCCGGAGA
>NZ_JBSGXB010000444.1:0-4761 GCF_053609185.1 Streptomyces sp. NPDC054956
CCCCGGCCCCGCCGGGTGAGGTCAGTCGCCGTTCCGGCTCGCGCTCCCGCTCCCGTCCTCGGAGGCGGGAAGTTCCCGCAGCGCGGCGAGCGCCCGTGCGGTGACCTCCTGCGGGTCTCCCGATACGTCGATCACGACGCCGGCCTCGTCCGCGTGGAGCTCCTCCAGCGTGGCGAACTGCGAATCCAGCAGCGCGAGGGGCATGAAGTGCCCCTTGCGCGCCGCCATCCGCTTCTCGATGAGCGGCCGTTCGCCGGTGAGGTGGACGAACACGGTTCCCGGAGCGGTGGCCCGCAGCCGGTCGCGGTAGACGCGCTTGAGGGAGGACGCCGCGACCACCCCGCCATTGAGGCCGGCCCGGTTGCGCATCCACTCGCCGATGGCGTCCAGCCAGGGCCGGCGGTCCGTGTCCTCCAGGGGGGTGCCGGCCGACATCTTGGCGACATTGGCCGCCGGGTGGAAGGCGTCGCCCTCCGCGTACGGAAGGCCGAGCTCGTCGGCGAGCAGCCGGCCCACGGTCGTCTTGCCCGTCCCGGCCACGCCCATCATCACAATGACGCGCATCCCGAACACCTCGCTGTTCTCGTCGGCTCCGGCGCGTACGGCGCCCGGCCGACGGGTGCGGCGCCTCCGACCACTCAAACCCATCACGCGGTCGCTGTCCAAGGGTCCCGCACCCCGGAGTCGAAGCGGCCGCGGTCCGAGCGCCGCCGTCGGCGCCCGTTCCGGTGCCCCGGCGTCCGCTTTGTACGCCACACTGGGCGCGTGCTGGGAGATGGCGAGGGGTACGAAGGCGACGGGTCCGCCGCCTTCGTGGGGCGGACCGGTGAACTGGCCGCCCTCGACAAGGCATTGCGGGAACCCCGCGGACGGCTGGTCACGCTGACCGGGCCGGGCGGCGTCGGCAAGAGCCGGCTGGCCCGGCAGGCCGCCGGCCGTATGGAGGCCGCGGGCCCCGCGGGCCCGTTCCCCGACGGCGTGTACTGGGCCGACCTCTCCCCGCTGCCCGACGAGCGGCCACTCGTGGCCACGGTCGCCGACGCGCTCGACCTCGCCGACCACACCTCCCGCACCCTGTCCGCGGCGGTGCGCGAGTGGATCGGCGAGCGCCGGCTGCTCCTCGTGCTGGACTGCTGCGAACACCTGGTGACGGCCGTACGCGGCCTCGTGCGCGAGCTGCTCGACGCGGCCCCGCACCTCGTGGTGCTGGTCACCAGCAGGCAGCCCCTGGGGCCGGTGCGCGAACAGGTCCTGGACATCGGGCCGTTGCCGTACTCCTTCGACCCCCACGGCACCGAGGAGGCCCTCGCGCTCTTCACCCGGCGGGCCGCCGCTGCCGCCCCCGGGCAGGCGCCGCCCTGGACCGAAGCCAGGCTCGCGGCGGCCCGGGCCGTCTGTGCCCGCCTCGAAGGGGTACCCCTCGCGCTGGAACTGGCCGCCGCGCAGTTGACGGACCACACCGTCGAGGAACTCGCGGCCCGGCTCGCCCGCAGGATCGGCCGGCTGGCCACCGCCGCACCCGTCCAGCCGCCCCGCCACCGCGCGCTGCGCACCGCCATCGGCTGGAGCCACGAGTGGTGCGAACCGCGCGAACGGCTGCTGTGGCTGCGGCTGTCCGTCTTCGGCGGACCCTTCGACCGTGCGGCCGCGCGCGCCGTCTGCGCCGCCGCCCCGCTCGACGAGGCGGACGTGCCGCCCCTGCTCGACGCGCTCGTCGCCAAATCCGTCGTACGCCGAGGCGCGGACGGCTCGTACCGGATGCTGGACACGATCCGGGAGTACGGGGCCATGTGGCGGGAGGAGGCCGGCGAAGGCGAGGCGCTGCGGGCCGCGCACGCCGCGTACTTCACCGATCTGGTGCGCGCGGCCGAGCGGGACTGGCTGGGTCCCGGCCAGCGGCTCGGGTACCGGCGGGTCGCGGCGGTGCACGGAGACCTGTGCGCGGCCCTCGACCACCACCTGGCCACCGGCCCGGTCCGGGCCCTGGACCTGGCCGCGCGGGTCGGCTTCTACTGGGCCTGCTGCGGCCACCTGCACACCGCCCGGGGCTACTTGGAGCGGGGCCTGGCCGCCGCGAGGCCGGAGGAGGTGCCCGCGCCGGTCCGCGTACGCGCGCTGTGGGCGCTCGGCGTGACCCTGCTGCTCCAGGGCGAACAGGACCAGGCCCACCGGATCGCGGTCGGCTGCGAGGCCCTCGCCGCGGAACTCGGGGCGCGGCCGGCGCTCGACGCCGCGTACCTGCTGGGCCTGAGCCACCTGCTGGCCGGCCGGCCGCTGGCCGCGCGGATCGTCTCCGACAACGCGCTGGAGGCCTTCCCCGGCACCCCCTTCGACTCGGCGCCCAGGATCCGCTGCCACCTCGTACGGGTCTTCGCGCTCACCGGCACGGGCCTGTTCGGCGACGCGCGCGAGGAGGCCGAACTGCTGCGCGCCGGGTGCGCGGAACGGGGGGAGCACTGGACCCGGGCCTACGCCGACTACCAGCTCGCCCTGATCTGCCTGTTCGAGGGCCGCCCGGCCGAATCCGCCTCCCACGCCCGCGCCATACTGGAGAGCAAGCGGGAACTGGGCGACAGCTTCGGCACCGCGCTGGGCCTCGACCTGCTCGCGGCGGCCCGGGCGGCGGCCGGCGACGGGGTCGGCGCGGCCCGCGCGTACGGCACCGGACACGCCTACTGGCAGGCGGTCGGCCACCCGCAGCGTGGCACGCCCGAACTGGCCTCTGTACGCGAGGAGTTCGAACGCACCGCACGCGGGGCACTCGGCGACCGGGCGTACGAGGCGGCCTTCCGCGAGGGCGTCCGCCACGGCCACGCCCTGCGCACCCACCCGCGGCCGTACGGCGACTGAGCGCGAGCGCGATCCACGAGGAACGGCCCGGGCCTACGCGGCGGAGCCGTCGGTGGAATCGTCGGTGGGACCCTCCGCGAGGCTGACGGCGGGGCAGTCGAAGAGCTCGGCGAGGATCCGGCGCTGGTGGTCCGTGAGCGGGTTGACGAAGACCACCGCGTCGGCTCCGGTCGCCTCGCGGACCGCCGCCACCTCGCGGACCTTCCCGGACCGGATGAGGGTCCGCGGGGAGAACGGCCGGGACATGTTGCGCACGCCGCCGTCCTGGGCGCCGCGGCGCTGGGCGGCGCGGGCGAGCACCCGGACGCCCCGGGCCGTCAGCCCGGCAGCGGCCGCGTCCATGACCGCGCCGAACGCCTTGTCCTTCCCGGAGAAGAAGCCGACGAGCACCACCCCCGCCCCCTCGACCAGCACGGATGCGGCCGACCGGAGGGGGACCGGGGCGGACGTGCGCCCGGGGTTCGCCCGGGCCGAACGGTGGTCACGCCTGCGGTCCCTGTGCATGATCGGACCGTAGCCGGGCGGGGATACGGGGCGGTATCCATTTTCCCGGGCGAGGGCGGAGGCGGGCGCCGACCTCGGCGGGGTGGTCAGGGCTGGTCGGGGAAGCCCGCGAAATAGCCGGCGGCCATGTCCTCGCCGCCGTGGCCCAGGGCGTCGGCTCGGTGGAAGCGGGCCCGCGCGGCGACCGCCAGGTCCACCGAGACCCCGGCCGCCTCCGCGGCGTCGGCGATCAGGCCGGTGTCCTTCTCGGCGCCGCGCACCGTGAAGCTCGGCGTGAAATCGCGCTCCAGCACGGCCCGCATCTTGGCCTGGAGGTACGGGCTGTCCATCGGGCCGCCGGTCACGACCTGCGCGAACAGGTCCGTGTCCACCCCGAGCCCCTCGGCCAGCGCCAGGGCCTCGCCCACGGCCGCCGTCACGGTGATCGCGTAGCCGACCGTGGTCAGCTTCAGCCGGGTCGCCGCACCCGGCGCGTCCCCGACCCGCAGCACCTTGCTCCCGACGGCGGCGAACACCGGGTCCAGCCGGGGCTCGGCCGGGCCGGAGACCAGTACCACCAGCGTCCCCGCCTCGGCGGGCTCGCGCGTGCCCTGCACCGGGGCGTCGACGAAGACCAGCCCGCGCTCCTGGGCGAAGACGGCCAGCTCCTCCAGCGCCGCCACGCCGACCGTGCCCATCTGTGCCCACACCTGGCCGGCGCTCAGGCCCTCCTCGGCCGCGGCCATGGCCCGCGCGACGGCCGCGCCGTCGGCCAGCATGGTGATCACCACCCCGGCCCCGGCCACCGCCTCGGCCGGGCTGTCGCAGACCACCGCTCCGTCGGCGGCCAGGGCGGCGGCCTTCTCCCTGGTCCGGTTCCACACGCGGAGTTCGAGTCCTGCCTTGAGCAGGTTCCGGGCCATGCCCGATCCCATGATCCCGGTCCCCAGCAGTGCGACGGCGCTCACGGCTTCACTCCCATTCGGTCGTCCCTCAGGTCCCCCAGGGGGACAGTCTCCACGGGTCCGAGGACCGATCACGCCATTCGAGGCCTTCCGGACCGAATCCGGCCTGCCCGCCAGGAGTCCCACGGGCCCTATGCGAACGCGGCGGCCGCCTCGCTCGGCGCGCGGGCCACGAGCGCCGGATCGTACGGGGCCGGCGCACCGGGGGCTACGACCCGCACCGGCAGGTGGTCGCGGACGGGATCGGGAGGGGCAGCGCCGTGGCCCTGGAGGGCTGCGGCCGCTGGCAGGGAACGAGTGAACGTGAACGAGCACAGCAACGGCCGTCCGCTGAGGCGGGCGGCCGTTGCTGGCGATGGTCGCGGTACTACTTGGCGCCGAGGCCGGCGTCGGAGACCTCGGGCTTGCCGGCGGCCTTGAGGACCTTGTTCAGGAGCGTCAGGTCGTAGATGCCGGCGAGGTC
>NZ_JBSGXB010000445.1:0-4738 GCF_053609185.1 Streptomyces sp. NPDC054956
TCCATCCCCCCCGCCTCCACCCCCTGCGACTTCGCCCGCGCCCCGTAGGAGGGGGACGCCACCCCCGTGCGGGGCGTTCCCGCGGGCGGGGGCAACGCCCCTCACGCATGCGGCTCGACGGCCCTACGAGGCTTCGCGCAGCTCCACGGCCCGCCGGCGGCGCCGGGCCAGCACCACCCGGCGCTCGGCGGCCGTGAGGCCGCCCCAGACGCCGTACGGCTCGGGCTGGAGCAGCGCGTGCTCCCGGCAGGCGACCATGACGGGGCAGCGGGCGCAGACGCGTTTGGCAGCCTCCTCACGGGACAGCCGGGCGGCGGTCGGCTCCTTGGAGGGGGCGAAGAACAGTCCGGCCTCGTCGCGTCGGCACACCGCGTCCGCGTGCCATGGGCCGTCCTCTTCCCTGGCCGGCACCCGCGGCTTCGGCACGGCCGCCGCCGGGCGCCCCTGAAGACTCTGGACGGCGG
This sequence comes from Streptomyces sp. NPDC054956, assembly GCF_053609185.1. NCBI lineage: Bacteria > Bacillati > Actinomycetota > Actinomycetes > Kitasatosporales > Streptomycetaceae > Streptomyces > Streptomyces sp. NPDC054956. The sequence goes on from NZ_JBSGXB010000445.1 coordinate 465, forward strand.
CTACCTGCAGGGACTGGCGCGGCGGATGCGGCACGGTCTACTCCTGACGACGTATACGCGAGCGAGAGACGATGCACCTGTCCCTACCCGCTGTGCGCGCCCCTATGCACCGAGTGCCTCCGATCCGGACGGTTCGACCGAAACGTGACGCCGCCCCGCGCCGTCACCCGGCCGGCGGTGTCCAGTCGGCACGGCGGCCCAGGAAGGCGAGCAGCGAAGCGGCCGGGTCGGCCTCCGGATCGGGCGCGGGCGTGAGCGCCGGGGCGTAGGCGAAGCCGCGCAGGGGCTCGGCGAGCGCCTCCGCGGCCGGTCGCAGGGCCGCGGCGAGGGCGGGGGTCAGCGGGGACTGCCGGCCGGTGGCGACCGCGATGTCCCAGGCGTGCACGGCCGCGTCCAGCGCGGCGGCGCCGACGGCGGTCTCGGCGGGGAGGGTGAACGGCGGCAACGGGACGGCGACCTCTGCCGTGCCCGGCTCCACCCCGGCGAAGGCCTCGGCGGCGGCTTCGAGGGCCGGCTCCAGCAGCTCCGCGGGCGTACCGGCCAGGATGCCGGTGGGGGCGAAGGGGTCCTCGGCCGGTCCGGGGCCGCCGGTGAGGCGGGAGGCGTAGGCGAGCTGGTCGCCGGCCGCGTGCTGGAGCACTTGGCCGACATTCCACTGGTCGCACGGGGTCGGCTTGCGCCGGGCGTCGGCGGGCAGGGCATCGGCGACCGCGCGCAGCGCGGCGTACGCCTGGTCGAGCAGGTCCCACTTGGATGCGGTCATGGGCCGACCCTAAGGGCGCCCCCCGGCCAACCGGCCGGATTCCAGGGCCCGTTGCCCGCGTGTCGCCGCTTCCGGGCGGTGCGGGACGGCCGAACGCGACGGGCCGAACGGGACGACCGGACGGGACCGGCCCAACCGGAGGACCGGACGGGACGGGGGTGGACCCAGCGGGGCCCTACCCCTCCAGCCGCTGGTGCGAGGCCCCGCGGGCCAGGTCCACCAGGCGCACGCCGGGCTTGCGGCGGGCCTCGATGTTGCCCAGCAGCGCGAACGCGCGGACGATCACGACCGGCGCGTGCGGATCGCTCGCGCCGCCGCCGCCCGCACCGTCCACCTCGACGCTGCCGAGGAGCCCGCTGCCGTAGCCGCGCAGCGTCACGTTCTCCGGGACCACGATCTCCACGTTACCCAGCACGCACGTCACGTTGACCTCGGTGACCTGCTGCTCGAAGACGGCCTCGGTGAGGTCGATGGTGATGTCACCCATGACGGAGACCGCGCGGGTGTGCGCGCCCGGGCGCCAGCGCCCCTTGCGGGAGGCACTGCTGCACACCGCGACCACGGTCTCGCCGGGACCGCCCACCGCGGGACCCACGGGGGCCGGGGCGGCGTACGAGGGCTCGTGCCGGGGCGTGCCGCCGGGCGCGGGCAGGTCCCGTACGAGCACGTCCAGCTCGCCGACCGTCTTGAGGGCGTAGAGCGAGTCGAGGCGGTCGGAGTGCTCCTGCGAGGTCAGCCGCCCCTCGGCGAGGGCGTCGGAGAGGATCTGCGCGATCCGGTCCCGGTCCGCGTCGGAGGCGCGCAGCCCGGCGGCGGGCACGGGGACGGGCGCGGGGTCGGAGGGGTGCTTTTCCAGGTCCACGCCTCCCAGCATAGCGAGACACGATAGATCGCGATACTCCCCAGTGAGCCTTACCTCACAACCAAAGGTCCCGGCGGAGGTCCTACGCTGGTTACCGCGCTGCCAATTGGTCGCCAGCGCCGTCTGCCGAGTGAGGGAATGACTGCCGTCATGCCAGAGTTTGCGTACACCGACCTGCTGCCCCTGGGCGAGGACACCACCCCGTACCGGCTGGTGACCTCCGAAGGCGTCTCCACCTTCGAGGCCGACGGCCGTACGTTCCTCAAGGTCGAGCCCGAGGCGCTGCGCAAGCTCGCCGAAGAGGCGATCCACGACATCCAGCACTTCCTGCGCCCCGCGCACCTCGCGCAGCTGCGCCGCATCATCGACGACCCCGAGGCCTCCTCGAACGACAAGTTCGTCGCCCTCGACCTGCTCAAGAACGCGAACATCGCGGCGGCCGGCGTCCTGCCGATGTGCCAGGACACCGGCACGGCGATCGTCATGTGCAAGCGCGGCCAGAACGTCCTCACCGAGGGCGGTGACGAGGCGGCCCTCTCCCGCGGTGTCTACGACGCGTACACCCGCCTGAACCTGCGCTACTCGCAGATGGCCCCGGTCACCATGTGGGAGGAGAAGAACACCGGCTCGAACCTGCCCGCGCAGATCGAGCTGTACGCGACCGACGGCGGCGCGTACAAGTTCCTCTTCATGGCCAAGGGCGGCGGCTCCGCCAACAAGTCCTTCCTCTACCAGGAGACCAAGGCGGTCCTCAACGAGGCCTCCATGATGAAGTTCCTGGAGGAGAAGATCCGCTCGCTCGGCACCGCGGCCTGCCCGCCGTACCACCTGGCGATCGTGGTCGGCGGCACCTCGGCCGAGCACGCCCTGAAGACCGCGAAGTACGCCTCGGCCCACTACCTGGACGAGCTCCCCACCGAGGGCTCCCCCCTCGGCCACGGCTTCCGCGATCTCGACCTCGAACAGCAGGTCTTCGAACTCACCCAGAAGATCGGCATCGGCGCGCAGTTCGGCGGCAAGTACTTCTGCCACGACGTCCGCGTGGTCCGCCTCCCCCGCCACGGCGCCTCGCTGCCCATCGCGATCGCCGTGTCCTGCTCGGCGGACCGCCAGGCCACCGCGAAGATCACCGCCGAGGGCGTCTTCCTGGAGCAGCTGGAGCGCGACCCGGCCCGCTTCCTCCCGGACACCACGGACGAGCACCTCTCCGACTCCGCGGACGTGGTCTCGATCGACCTCAACCAGCCGATGGAGTCGATCCTCGCGACCCTCACCCAGCACCCGGTGAAGACCCGCCTCTCCCTCACCGGCCCGCTGGTCGTGGCGCGCGACATCGCGCACGCCAAGATCAAGGAACTCCTGGACTCCGGCGCGGAGATGCCGCAGTACCTCAAGGACCACCCGGTCTACTACGCGGGCCCCGCGAAGACCCCCGAGGGCTACGCCTCCGGCTCCTTCGGCCCGACCACGGCCGGCCGCATGGACTCGTACGTCGAGCAGTTCCAGGCGGCGGGCGGCTCCAAGGTCATGCTGGCCAAGGGCAACCGCTCCCAGCAGGTGACGGACGCGTGCGGCACGCACGGCGGCTTCTACCTCGGCTCGATCGGCGGCCCGGCGGCGCGCCTGGCCCAGGACTGCATCAAGAAGGTCGAGGTCCTGGAGTACGAGGAGCTCGGCATGGAAGCGGTCTGGAAGATCGAGGTCGAGGACTTCCCGGCCTTCATCGTGGTCGACGACAAGGGCAACGACTTCTTCCAGAACCCGGCCCCCGAACCGACGTTCACCCACATCCCGGTCCGCGGCCCGGGCCTCGCGTAGCAAATCGCCGCAACCGGGGCGGGGCGCCCGCCCCGGTTACAGGTAGGTCACCTGGCGAATGTAGACGCACTCGCTTCTGGGGATGATCAGGTAGACGAACATGCCGTCGTCAAGGTTCATCACGGCACCCTTCGGCCCCATCTCGCGGTAGGCGGTGCCGTCGAGGTACAGCGCTTCCGCTGCGCGTACGAGCTCGTCAGCGGCCTTCTCCACTTCCACCACGAAGGCCGGCGGGGCTCCTCCGACGACGTGTTCCTCGCCGGGGTCGTATTCCCAGCTCCAGCTCACTCATTCACCGCCTGCGCGGCCTCGGCCTCGACGGCAGCCAGTTCGTCCATGGCGGGGCGGAAGCCCGGATCATCCTTGCTGGTCGTGCGGTGGACGGCTGCCAGGGCGTCATTGCGACGAGCGAAGAGATCCGGACGCCGCTCGATCTCGACCTCGCGCATCCACCAGTCGAGCCAGTGCGTGAGGTGCCCGACCTTCCCGCTCCGGATGGCGGCGGCCAGCGCGTTCTCCTTGTGCTGCTCCAGCTCCGCCAAGCGGTGCGGGGCGATCCGGGCGAGGGCGACACGTACGGCGTCGGGCGTGCGCTCAGGGCGCGGGATCAGCGCCGCGCCGTGGTCCGGCTGTGTGGTCACGGTGTCCTCCAAGGGGTGCCCCGGCCAGCGTATCCATTCCTCCACAGACAAGGCCCCAGCACGGCGCGTACGGGAGGGGGCGGGGGTGGGGTGGGGTGTCGGCCGGGACGTAAAACGTGATTTGTGGCACGCCAAAGACCCGAACCCTCCGAAGCGACCAGAGGGCGCCAAAAATCATGCAGTCCCGGCC
>NZ_JBSGXB010000446.1:0-4738 GCF_053609185.1 Streptomyces sp. NPDC054956
GGCCGCGGCTCGGCGCCCCGGGTGATCGCGACGACCTGGTGGCCGGCCGCGGTGAGGTGGTCGGTGACGGCGGAGCCGATGTAGCCGGTCGCGCCGGTGAGCAGAACCTTCATGACACTCCTGTCTTGATGGCGAGTTGTCGTGTTGCGGTGGATGGTCCGGTGCGGTGCCGCGAAGCCCCACCGGTCGAGCGCCGCGTAGGCGGGCCGCCATCGGTGTGCGTACGTGTGCCGCGCGGCCTCGGGCAGGAGCTGCGCGAGCAGGGCGGCCGCGGTCCCCTCGGTGACGCCGTCCAGGAGCCACGGCACGATCCGTGCCGCGTCGGCCGCGATCCGCCGGGCGTGGACGCGCCCGAAGTGTTCCCACTGCTCCTTGCTCAATATCGTCTGGACCAGCGGGAAGACGACTTCCTCCTCGTGGCGGAGGTGTCCGTGCAGTCCGGTGACCAGTGAGCCGGTGAGGTCACCGAACAGGTCGAGCCCGATGTCGGGGCCGGCCAGGTTCCGGTCGATCGCCTCGAGCAGCAGAGCGAGCGCGGCGTGCTCGGCCTCGATCACCTCCAGCCGCGCCAGGGAGAACGGGCGGCCGTTCAGAGCCCGGCGCAGGGAGGGCCACAGCGCGTCGTCCTCGGCGGCGTGATGGAGGTCGAGAGCGCTCCGGAACAGTTTCCAGCCCGCGGCGGTGCGCAGGAGGTTCCGGGGATCGGGACGGGCGAGGGCGGTGGCTCGGCCAAGGTGGTGCAACTCCCTTCGCAGTGCGTTGTGCATCGCGTACGTCACGGTCATGTCGAGCCTGTCTCGCACGTCTGTCTGACTCCTGGTGCCGGTGACCGGGTGAGCCCGTGTCAGGCAGTGGCGTCATGGCTCGCCCGGTACCCGAAGCCTCCCGTGGGAGCCGTATCCGGATCAACGCAAGCTTCGTGGGTTGATCGATAACTCGACGGTTATGGCCGTACGGGAGCGGTCGTGGAACGACGCGGCGGCGCGTCAGAACCGTAGGGAGCCGAGTTCGCGGACCGTGGCGGCGAGAGCGCCGATCAGCTCGTTCTCCGCCTCGGTCCGCCAGACCAGGGCGAAGGACAGGGCCGGCATGTCCGTGACGGGTATCCAGTGGATGTTCGGCATGCCCCAGTGCCGGGTGATGTGACTGGGAAAGCTGTGGATGATCTCACCCATGCCGACCCGGTTGATCAGCTCCTCCGCGTTGGTCACGGGGCCCACACGCTCGATCGACCGTCCCTGGGGGGTGTGGAAGGGCAGGTAGCTGTCCTCCCAGTAGTCCGGCATGGTGGGTGCGACGACGTGCTGGAAGTCCGCGAATATCTCCAGGCGCGCCGATGTGAGGTGGGCGAGCTCGTGGTCGGCGGCCACGGCCAGGATCCGTGGATCCGTGCACAGGACCGGGCCGACGGTGAAGTCCGGTTCCTCCACGGGCAGCCAGGTGACGAGGACGTCCATGTCGTCGTCACGGAGCCGGCCGAACGGATCCACGTACGTCAGCTGGCGGATCTCCAGCTCCCACTGGGGATGCCGCGAGCGGAAGGCCTTCCAGTACGGGTACATGTCGACGACGTTGAACGGCATCATCCCGACGCGGAGCCGGCCGGTGACACCGCGGGCCGTCAGCCGGGCGCGTTCCACGGACGCGTGCAGCCCCGCGTAGACCGGCTGCAGGTCGTCGCGGAGCTGACGTCCGACGGCGGTCAGGCGCACGGTGCGGCTGGTGCGCTCGAACAGCGCGGCACCGATGCGCCGTTCCTGCTTCCTGATGGCCTGGCTGACCCGTGCCTGGGAGACCATCAGCCGCTCAGCGGTCCGGCCGAAGTGCAACTCCTCGGCCAGGACCAGGAAGATCTCGATGTCCCGCAGCTCCATCACGCCCCCGTGTCCCTCTCCGCCGACGACCCGGAGGCCGTCGAACCGCAGAAGTATATGTTGATCACGGTTACGTGCGCGGAGCGCTGAAGAACCCCGTGTCATACCCCAGTTGGGGGCTCAGCCGGCGCGGTCCCGGCTGAGCTTCCCCGCCACGGCGGCCTCGCCGCGTGCGGGCGGAACGGTCCCGACCGCCGTGGTGTACACCGCCTCGGCCGGCAGGTGCCGCTCCAGGGCGATCAGCATGACGGCCCCCGCCGTCGAGCTCGCCGCCAGTACCAGCCAGGGCAGGCGGCCGTCGACCGTCAGCAGCCCGGTGAACAGGGACGGCGCCAGGGTCTGGGACAGTGCCCAGGACAGCTGGTAGGTGGCCAGGTAGCGGCCGCGCGCCTCGGTGGGCGCGGCGCTCACCGAGAGGGCGCCGGCGCTCGGACTGTGCACCAACTCGCCCACCGTGTACAGGATCAGCAGCCCGACCAGGCCGGCCATCACGCCCTGGCGGGGCATGTCGCCGAGCAGGGCGTAGCCGAGGAACGAGGCGGCGAAGACCAGGGCCCCGACCGCGGCCACCCGGGTGCGCCGGGTGAAGCGCCGGCCGAGCCGGCCGACCGGCACACCGGCGAAGGCGCAGAGCGCGGTGTTGACCGCGAACAGCGGACCCGCCACCGAGGCGGGCAGGTCGAACTGGCTCACGGCGTACACCGGCAGCAGCACGCTGAGTGCCGAATACCCCAGGGCGATCAGGAAGTTGGCCACGGTGAGCCCCGCGTACGGTCGGTCGCGCAGCACCGCCCGGTAGCCGGACCGCTGCCGGCCGGTCGCTGGACCGGCCGGGTGGGACGTCCTGATCCGCAGCGCGAACAGCGCGGCGACGAAGAAGGTGGCCGCGTTCAGCCAGGCGACCGCCAGGAAGCCACCGTCGCCTCCGAGTTGGACCAGTCCGGCGGCGAGCAGGCCGCCCGCGCCGAGCCCGGCGTTGTTCACGCTCCGCGCCAGAGCCATCAGCCGGTCCCGGTGCTCCGCCTGGGCGAGCTCGCCGATCAGGGCCTGCTGGGTCGCGGGGAACGCCTGGGCGCCGGCCGCGCTGAGGACCGCGACCAGAGCGAAGACCGGCAGGGTGGTACCGAGCGGGAAGGCCAGGAAGCCGACGCCGCGGATCAAGTAGAGCGCCAGCCGCACCCGTCGGGCACCGAACCGGTCGACGGCCCAGCCGCCGACCGGCATGGCGCCCATCGCCAGCAGTCCGGCGACGGTCAGGACGGTGCCGATCGTCGCCAGCGGCAGTCCGGTGATCCGCTGGAAGAAGACCAGGCTGAACGGGACGTACATGCCGGTGCCCACCGCGTCCACCAGCATCCCGGCGACCAGGTTGCGCTCACCGGGCACCCGGCGGTCGTTCGCCTTCATGCCCTCTCCTCGAGTCGATGTGAATTTCCGTGGGTTCCGGCATCGGTCGACACGTGATCGACGGCCGGAACGGCCACGCCGGCGACGAGCGGGTTCATGAAGGCACCTCTTCCTGGGTGTGCGGGCATGCTGGCGCCCTGGGACAACGGCTTGTCTCCCGTCCGGCACGCTCGGGCGGCCGCGGGTGGCCCGCTGGGCGGTACGGCGTCACCGGTACGGGCGCCGAACCGATCACCGCTCACCGAGCAGCGGCTCCGGCCCGCTGTCGATCTTCCGGCTCCCCGCCCCGCCCATCAACGGCGAAGATCGGTGGGATCCGATAACTCAGGCCTTATCGATCGCTCCGGGATGCGTTCCGGGCACCGGCCCGCCCATGGGCGGGCGTACGTCCATACGGGCGGGGCCGGCGTGTACCTGCCGGTCGGGCTCCGGCCGTCGCCGTAGGTTCCGTAGCGGAATGTGCCCCGAGCGGGTACGAGGCGCAGGTTGCGGGAGTGGGTGCTGGCGATGACCGGGAAGCGGACCGTGACGGTGTTCGGAGCTACGGGACAGCAGGGCGGGTCGGTCGTCCGGGCGCTCCTGGAGGACCCGGACAGCGGCTTCTCCGTGCGCGCGGTCACGCGCAACCCCGACTCGGACCGGGCCCGGGAGCTGGAGCGGCTCGGGGCCGAGGTGGTCCGGGCGGACATGGACGACGAGGCGAGCCTGGCCCCGGCCTTCGAGGGCGCCTACGGGGCGTACCTGGTGACCAACTTCTGGGAGGACATGGACGCCGCGCACGAGAAGGCCCAGGCGGCGGCACTGGCCCGGGCCGCCGGGCACGCGGGCGTGCAGCACGCCATCTGGTCCACCCTGGAGGACACCCGCCACTGCATCCCGGTCGACGACGACCGGATGCCCACGCTCCAGGGCTCGTACAAGGTCCCGCACTTCGACGGCAAGGCGGAGGCCGACCACTACTTCACGGACGCCGGCGTACCGACCACCTTCCTGCGCACCACCTTCTACTGGGAGAACCTGTACGGCGCGTTCGCCCCGCAGCGCGCCGAGGACGGCGCGTACGAGCTGATCTTCCCCATGGGCGAGCACCGGCTGTCCGGCATCGGGGTGGAGGACATCGGCAGGACCGCGGCCGCCATCTTCGAGCGGGGCACCGATCTGATCGCCGCGACCGTCAGCATCGCGGGGGAACACCTGCCCGTCGCCGACATGGCCGCCGCGCTCGCCGAGTCGCTCGGCCGGCCCGTGCGCTACCGCCCGCTGACCCCGGACGAGTTCCGCGGCCTGGGCTTCCCCGGCGCCGACGAGGCGGGCAACATGTTCCAGTTCTACGCCGACTGCGAGGCCCGCTTCACCGGAGCCCGCGACCTCGACGCCGTGCGGTCCCTCTTCCGGGCCCTCCTGAGGTTGGTTACCTTGCTTGGCGGTCTCCGGGTCAGGTTCGACTGGTACTGAGA
>NZ_JBSGXB010000447.1:0-4725 GCF_053609185.1 Streptomyces sp. NPDC054956
CTTGTTTTCTCGTGGGCTCGGTTTTGTGTATAAGAGACAGGACCCGAGCGGCCCGGGCCGCCCGCCGACAGCGCGTCGGCGGGCTGCCCTCTCGCTGCCCTCTCGCTGCCGTCTCGCTGTCGGTCCGCTGTCGGTCGTTTGTCGGTGGGTTGTCAGTGGCGCCTGGTCCCATGGTGGACATGACGCGAAACGACAAGAACCACAACGCCGTCGAAGTGCGGGGGCTGGTCAAGCACTACGGCGACACCAAGGCGCTCGACGGGGTCGACCTGGACGTCCGCGAGGGCACCGTCCTCGGGGTCCTGGGCCCGAACGGCGCCGGAAAGACCACCCTGGTCCGCTGCCTGTCCACCCTGATCACCCCGGACGCCGGCACGGCCCGGGTCGCGGGCTACGACGTGGTCCGCCAGCCGCGGCAGCTGCGCCGCACCATAGGCCTCACCGGCCAGTACGCCTCGGTCGACGAGAAGCTCTCCGGCTGGGAGAACCTCTACATGATCGGCCGGCTGCTGGACCTGTCCCGCAAGGACGCCCGCTCCCGCGCCGACGAGCTGCTGGAGCGGTTCTCGCTCACCGAGGCCTCCAAGAAGGCCGCGATGAACTACTCCGGCGGTATGCGCCGCCGGCTGGACCTCGCCGCGTCGCTGATCGGCAACCCGGCGGTCCTCTACCTGGACGAGCCGACCACCGGTCTGGACCCCCGTACCCGCAACGAGGTGTGGGACGAGGTGCAGCGGCTGGTCGCCGAGGGCGCCACCGTCCTGCTCACCACCCAGTACATGGAGGAGGCCGAGCAGCTCGCGAGCGAGCTGACGGTCATCGACCGCGGCAAGGTCATCGCCAACGGCAAGGTCGACGAGCTGAAGGCCCGCGTCGGCGGCCGCACCCTGCGGATCCGTCCCGTGGACCCCTCGAACGTGCCGGGCATGGCCCGCTCGCTGGCCGAGGCCGGGCTCGACGGGGTGGCGGGCACGCAGGCCGTCCCCGACGAGGGCGCCCTGCTGGTCCCGATCCTGAGCGACGAGCAGCTGACGGCCGTGGTCGGCCTGCTGGCCGCCCGCGGGTACGCGATCGCCGACCTCGGCACGTACCTGCCGAGCCTGGACGAGGTGTTCCTGTCCATCACGGGCCAGAAGCCCACCATCACCGACGTTCCCGAGGAGGTCGCGGCATGAGCTCCGTAACCACGACGAAGCCGGCCGACGCCGTGGCCGCCCCGGCCGCCGGCACGGCCGCCCTGCCCGACGAGGGCCGGATCGGCCTGCGGGCCAACCTGCGCCACATCGGCGCCCTGGTGCGCCGCAACGCCCTGCAGATCAAGCAGGACCCCGAGTCGATGTTCGACGTCCTGTTCATGCCGATCATCTTCACGCTGCTGTTCGTGTTCGTGTTCGGCGGCGCGATCTCCGGCAAGGGCAACCAGGACCAGTACGTCAACTACGTCGTCCCGGGCCTGATGGCCATGATGGGCATGAACATCGCGATGGGCGTCGGCACCGGCGTCAACGACGACTTCAAGAAGGGCGTGATGGACCGCTTCCGGTCCATGCCGATCGCCCGGTCCTCGGTCCTCATCGCCAAGATCGTCGTCGAGCTCGGCCGGATGATGGTCGCCATCGCGATCCTGCTCGGCATGGGCTTCATCCTCGGCCTGTCGATCAAGGGCTCGGTACTGGACCTGTTCCTCTCCATCGGGCTGTCGGCGGTCTTCGGCGCCTCGCTGATGTGGATCTTCATCCTGCTCGGTCTCACCCTGAAGACCGCCCAGGCGGTCCAGGGCATGGCGATGATCGTCCTGATGCCCCTGCAGTTCGGCAGCTCGATCTTCGCCCCGCCGACGACGATGCCCGGCTGGCTGCAGAACTTCACGGACTACAACCCGCTGTCCAACCTGGCCGACGCGGCCCGCGCCCTGATCAACGACACCCCGGTCGGCAACTCGGTGTGGATCACCCTGGCCTGGTCGATCGCCATCACGGCGATCACCATGCCGATCGCGGTCCGCAAGTTCCGCCAGAAGACCTGATCCGCGAGGTCCGCTCCGGATCGCGTCCCGGGACGGGCTCCTGACGGGGGGCCGGGTCAGACCAGGGCGGTGGCCTCCTCCAGGGTGAGGCCGCCGCCCTCGGCGTACGCCGCCTCGTAGGCGGAATCCCCCAGCGCCGCCCGCGTCAGCTCCTCGACGCGGGCGGCGTCCTTGCGTTCCATGGTGACGGGGAAGTGCCCGGGGGGCAGATGGGCCCGGTAGGCGGCGAACAGCCGGACGGCGTCGTAGCTGCGCCGCGGGCCGCCCAGGGAGGCGAGGGAGACGGCCGCCGTCAGCAGGTAGACGGCCGACAGCTGCGGGGCGACCATCTTGGCGAGCGGCTCCTGGACCGCCGTCGCGGACTCGCGGACCAGGACCAGCGCCGCCTCGTGCTCGCCCTGCTGGTTGTCGAGCCAGGCCATCGTGGCGCGCAGGAACACGTCGAAGACGGCGTAGGCGCCGAAGGCGAACTCCTCGCGCAGCGCCCGGATCTGTTCCCGGGCCTCGTCGAAGCGGCCGGTGAGGCCGAGGATGCCCGCGAGGAACATCCGGGCGGCGGGCATCGCTTCGTTGCCGAACCGCTGCACGGTGGACACGATGCCGCTGAGGATCTCCTCGGCCTCCTCCACCTGGCCGTTCTCGGCGAGGTTCCCGGCCATCCGCACCCGCAGCACCGTCACCTGGGCCTTGGCTCCGAGCCGTTCGGCGTGTTCGATCGCCGCCCGGTAGTCCTCGGTGGCCAGGACGTACTGGCCGCGCTTCTCCCGGGCCTCGGCGCGGGCGGAGAGCGCTTCGGCGCAGCCCCAGTCGTCGCCGAGCTCCCGGAAGACGTCCAGGCTCTCCTCCGCGTCGCGGGCGGCGTCGCCGGCCCAGTCGGCGCGGTTGGCGAGGACGTTGGCGCGCAGCTGGAGGGCCGAGGCGAGCTCCCAGCGGTAGCCGAGCGCGCGGGCGGTGACGACGGTCTCGTCGATGACGTGCTTGAGCAGCCCCGGGTCGCCCGCGATCATGACGGCGTAGATCCAGAGGGTGGTGGGGGTCCGGCAGGTCTGCGGGAGCCCGGGCCGGTAGGTGGCGATCACCCCGTCGACCAGGGCCCGTACCTCCGGGGTGTCCCAGGTGGTGTTGGTCTGGTCCCGGGCCGCCAGCCGGACCAGGTGGACCGCCCGCCAGCCCTCGGCGAGCAGTTCGCCGCTGTAGGGCGGCGGGCTGTCCACGAGCCGCTCGTACACGGGCTCGGCGGGTACGAAGGGCGGCGCGAAGGGGTCGGGGCCGAGGGCCGCGGCCGCTTCGGCCCAGTGCCGGGACTCGGTTTGCAGGTCGTGCATGTGCCAGTACCAGCCGAGGGAGTGGACGAGGCACAGCACTTCGCCGACGTCGCGGGTGGCGACGGCCTTGCGCAGGGCCGTACGCAGGTTCTCGTACTCGGTGGCGAGGCGGTCCGCGGCGGCGCGCTGGCCGTGTCCGCGCAGCAGCGGCTCGCTGGTGCGGGCGAGTTCGCGGTAGTGGACGAGGTGGCGGCGCTCGGTGTCCTCGCGGTCCCCGCCGGCCGCGGTGAGCTGCTCGGCGGCGTACTCGCCGACGGTCTCCAGCAGCCGGTAGCGCATGGCGGTGCCGTCGGGCCCGGGGGCGGCGACGACGAGCGACTTGTCGACGAGGGAGCCCAGGAGGTCGGGGACGTCGACGGCGCCCACGCCGGCGCCGTCCTCGTCGTCCCCGCAGACGGCCTCGGCGGCTTCGAGGTCGCAGCCGCCGGCGAAGACGGACAGCCGGCGCAGGACCGCCCGTTCGGGTTCGTCGAGCAGGTCCCAGGACCAGTCGACGACCGCGCGCAGGGTCTGCTGGCGGGGCAGTACGGTACGGCTCCCGCTGGTCAGCAGCCGGAACCGGTCGTCGAGCCGGTCGGCGATCTGGCGCGGGGTCAGCAGTCGCAGCCGGGCGGCGGCGAGCTCGATCGCGAGCGGCATCCCGTCGAGGCGGCGGCAGATCTCCACGGCGGCGGCCGGGTCCTCGTCGATGGTGAACCCGGCGCGGGCGGCGGAGCCGCGGTCGTCGAGCAGCCGCAGCGCGACGGGGTCGGGCAGCGGCTCCACCGGGCGCAGCGTCTCGCCGGGCACGCCGAGGGGCTCGCGGCTGGTGGCCAGGACGCGCACGCCGGGGCAGTGCGCGAGGACCTCCTCGGCCAGGCGGGCGGCGGCCCCGATGACGTGCTCGCAGTTGTCGAGGATCAGCAGCATGCGGCGCCGGGCGCAGTGTTCCGCGAGCCGGTCGAGGGCGCTGTCCCCGCCCCGGTCGGTGAGCACCCGCATTTCCTCGGCGGAGGCGCCGCGCAGCTTGGTCTCCCGGGCACCGAGCGCGGCGAGGGCCGCCTCGGCGACCTCCTCGGCGTCGGCGGGGCCGTCGACGGGGGCCAGCTCGACGAGCCACACCCCGTCGGACCACCCGTCCCCGGCGTGCGCCTCGGCGGCCTCCTGCGACAGCCGCGTCTTGCCGGCGCCGCCGGGCCCGAGCAGGGTGACGAGCCGCGCCCGCGCGAGATCGTCCCCGATGGCCCGGATGTCGTCCTCGCGCCCGACGAAGGTCGTCAGCCGCGCCCGCAGATTGCCCTGGCCGGGCGGTACGGGTCCTGGCGCGGCGGAACCGGGCTCCCCGGGCCGGGCTGCCGCACCGGCCGGGTCGCCGGCGGGGCCGTCACCGTGGCC
>NZ_JBSGXB010000448.1:0-4723 GCF_053609185.1 Streptomyces sp. NPDC054956
GCGGTTGAGGCGCGGGGGTCCGGGGGCCGGCACCGTGCATCGGCGGCGCGCTGTGTGCGCGGTGCGGCACCGCTGACCGACCCGACCGGGTGGGTCACGCGCCGGGCGGGGGGAACGCCTCCGAGGTGGCGATGTGGGGGAGTGCGTACGGGTGGTGGGTCTGGAGCCAGGTGATCAGGCGTTCGCGGACCGCGCAGCGGACGGTCCAGACCTCGTCGGCGTTCTTCGCCGTGACCACCGCGCGGACGTGGATCGTGTTCGGGGTGGTGTCCGTGACGGCCAGGGAGCCGGTGCGGCCGTCCCATTCCGGGATGGTCTTCAGGATCCGCTGGAGTTCCTCCCGCATCAGGTCCAGCGGAGCACTGTGGTCCAGGTGCCAGAACACCGTGCCCGTCATCTGCGCGCCCCCGCGCGACCAGTTCTCGTACGGCTTGCTCGTGAAGTAGGACACCGGCATCGTGATCCGGCGTTCGTCCCACGTGCGGACGGTGAGGAAGGTCAGGGTGATCTCCTCCACCGTGCCCCACTCCTTGTCGACCACCACCGTGTCGCCGATCCGCACGGTGTCGCCGAAGGCGATCTGGAGTCCGGCGAAGAGGTTGCCCAGCGCGGACTGGGCCGCGATGCCGGCCACGATGCCGAGTACGCCCGCCGAGGCCAGCATCGAGGTGCCGACCGTCCGCATCTCCGGGAAGGTCAGGAGCATCGCCCCCGCCGCCACCACGATCACCACCGCAGTGACCACCCGCTGGATCAGCGTGACCTGGGTGCGGACCCGGCGCACGCGGGCGTCGTCGGGATGGTCGGCCGCGTACCGGGCGTAGACGGAGTCCACGACGGCCGTCGTGATGCGGACCAGCAGCCACGCGGCCGCGGCGATCAGGACCAGGGTCAGCACGTGGCCCCAGCCGTCCGCGCGCCGGCGCAGCCCCTGGAGCAGCGAGGCGGCCAGGACCAGCAGGAACGGCGGGCGGCAGCGGCGGAGCAGGCCCCACAGCGGGGTCTCGCTGTGCCGGGCGTCGGCGCGGCGCAGCAGCAGGTCGAGCAGCCATCCGGCGAGCAGGGTGACGGCCAGGGTGCCGGCGACGGCCGCGATCGGGCGCAGGAGCGAGTCCGTGTCCATGGACGTCAACCGTAGCCGGAGGGCGCCTCGCGGAGCTGGCACGATGGAGGCATGAACATCATGCTTTTCCATTCGACCTACGGGCTGCGGCCCGCGGTGCGGGAGGCGGCCGACCGGCTGCGCGCGGCCGGACACGAGGTCCACGTGCCGGACCTCTTCGAGGGGCGCACCTTCGAGACCGTCGAGGAGGGCATGGCCCACCAGGACGAGATCGGCCGTGACGAGCTGCTCAAGCGCGCGGTACTGGCCTCGGCCCCCTACTCCGACCAGGGGCTGGTCTACGCCGGCTTCTCCTTCGGCGGTTCGATCGCCCAGCACCTGGCGCTCGCCGACGAGAAGGCGCGCGGGCTGCTGCTCCTGCACGGGACGGCCGACCTGGAGGACGACGCCTCGGTGGACGAGCTGCCGGTGCAGCTGCACGTCGCCGATCCGGATCCCTTCGAGCCGCACGACTGGCTGACCGCCTGGTACCTGCGGATGCGGAAGGCCGGGGCGGACGTGGAGGTCCACAGTTACCCGGGGGCCGGGCACCTGTTCACCGACCCGGGGCTCGACGACTACGACGCCGAGGCCGCCGAGCAGGCGTGGACGATCGCCCTCGGCTTCCTCGACAGCCTGTAGACGACGCATGCGCGGACGGGGCCCCGGCGAACAGCCGGGGCCCCGTCCTCATGTCTGCGTCAGGGCGTCAGAGCCGCTGGAGCATCAGGCGCGGTACGAGGTCCACATGCTCTTCATGCGGGTCACCTGGCCCGCGGTGAACTGGTACATGCAGGAGTCGTACGTGTAGTCCATGAAGTTGTGGATCGGGTCGACGCCCGTCTTGTTGGTGCAGCTGTCACGGCCGGTCGGGCACTCGAAGGCCGCGCTCTTCTCGGCCGGGGTGTCGGAGACCGAGTCGCCGCTGCCCGAGCAGCCGCCCTGGAAGGTGTGGTAGAGCCCCATCCAGTGGCCGACCTCGTGGGTCGCGGTGTCGCCCTCGTTGTAGTTGGCGGCGGAGCCGCCCGGCAGCGAGGTGTCGAGGATGACGACGCCGTCCATGTTCGGCTGGGAGGCGTACGAGCTGGGGAAGGTGGCCCAGCCGAGCAGCCCGCCGGAGAGGTTCGCGGTGTAGATGTTGAGCGCGCCGGCGCCGCCCTTGCGCAGGGCGGTCTTCATGCTCTTCTCGGCCGTGGAGCCGGAAGCCAGGTTGTACCAGGAGGCGTTGTCCGTGTAGTCGGTCGACGCCAGGGTGAACTGGTAGCTGGTGTCGACGTTCCCGGTGCCCTGGCCGGCGTAGGCAGCGTTGAGGACCGCCAGCTGCTTGCTGACGTCGGTGGCGGTCAGCTTTCCGGTGGTGCCGGAGTGGATGACGTGGAAGTACACGGGGATGCTCGTGACGGCCTCGGCGACGCGCAGGCTGCGCGGCTCCTTCGAGGCCTTGTCCATCTTCGCCTTGAGGTCGGCGTCCATGGCCTTCGACTGCGCCTCGGTGACCTCGTTGGGCTCGGCCGCGTGCTGGTCCTTCGGGCGCGCCACGCGGGCGTTGGCCGCGCCGGACTCCTCGGCGCACACCTCGGCGCCGGTCTTGGCGGCGGCGGCGAAGGTGGTGGGGGCGGCGAGCGGGGTGAAGGCCAGGGTTCCGGCCAGCACGGCCGTACCCATCAGGCGACGGCGAAGAAGGGGGGATATGCGGGCAAGAGCGCGCACGTGTGCTCCTCGCGAGTGGGGGTATGACGGAAGGGATCTCCTCCCGCTTGGCGCGAAGCTTACGTGCGCATGTCATAAACAGGTCAAGCACCTTGCGTAAAAGATTTGTTGCTTCTGATGTCAAAGGGGCGCCTGGTCTGCACCAGACGCCCCCTCGGACAAGAGATTTGACGGTATGTCAGCGCTAATTCAGCGCACGGGCCGGTCCACCCGTTCCACCTTCTGCGTCCCGTTCAGCGTGCGGTACGAGCGTTGCCAGGCGGCCGTGGCGTCCTGGCGGCGCTTGTCGGAGACGGTGTAGTAGTCCATCTGCGACCGCTCGGCCGTCACGTCCAGGACTCCGTACCCGTGGGAGTCCATGTCCAGCCACTTCACGTGCCGGTTGGCCGCCTTGATGGCCGCCTCGGCGACCAGCGAGGCGGTGTCCGCCGGGACGTGCAGGAGGTCGTCGATGTTGTCGGAGGTCACCGACGTCACCACGAACTCCACGCCCGCCGACCGCGACCACGGGTAGGTGGCCGCCGTCACCGGGACGTCGTTCGCCCAGGCCATGTGGATGTCACCGGTCAGGAAGACCGTGTTGCGGACCCCCCGGTCCGTCAGGTGGCCCAGCAGTTCGCGGCGGTCGTCCGTGTAGCCGTCCCACTGGTCCACGTTGATCGCGAGGCCGCCCTTCGGCAGGCCGAGCAGCTCCGCGAGCGGCTCCAGCAGGTGCGCGGGCAGCGAGCCGAAGGCCACCGGCGAGATCATCACCGAGGTGCCCACCAGCTTCCAGGTCGCCTGCGAGCCCGCCAGCCCCGCCTTCAGCCAGTCCAGCTGCGCCCGGCCGGTGATGGTGCGCTCCGGGTCGTCCACCTTGCCGCTGCCGATGCCCGCCTGCTGCGAGCGGAAGCTGCGCAGGTCCAGCAGGTGCAGGTCGGCGAGGGTGCCGAAGCGCAGCCGCCGGTAGACGGTGCCCTCGGTGGAGGTGCGGACCGGCATCCACTCGAAATAGGCCTGTCGGGCGGCGGCCGCGCGGACCGCGAAGTCGCCCTCGGTGGCCGGATCGTGGTTCTCGGCGCCGCCGGACCAGCTGTCGTTCGCGATCTCGTGGTCGTCCCAGATCGCGATGATCGGGTGGGCCAGGTGCAGGGCCTGGAGGTCGGCGTCCGTCTTGTACTTGCCGTGGCGCGTGCGGTAGTCGGCCAGGGTGAGGATCTCGTGCGCCGGCTCGTGCTGCCGTACGACGTACTTGGCCTCGGGGTAACCACCGGTCTGGTACTCGTAGATGTAGTCGCCCAGGTGCAGGACCGCGTCCAGGTCGGCCCGCGCGGCCAGGTGGCGGTACGCCGAGAAGTAGCCCGACTCCCAGTTGGCGCACGAGACCACGCCGAAGCGGATCCCGGCGGTCGTGGTCTCGGCGGCGGGGGCGGTACGGGTCCGCCCGACCGGGGAGACGGTGCCCCCGGCGGTGAACCGGTACCAGTACGCCGTCTGCGGCCGCAGTCCGCGCACGTCGGCCTTGACGGTGTGGTCGCGGTCGGCGCCCGTGGCGACGGAGCCGCTCGCCACGACCCGGGAGAAGGCCTTGTCCTCGGCTATCTCCCAGCCCACCTGGAGGGCCGGTCCCGCGCCGGAGCCCGGTACGGCCTCGGGGGTCGGGGTCACGCGGGTCCACAGCAGGATGCCGTCGGGCAGCGGGTCGCCGGAGGCGACGCCGTGCGCGAAGGAGGGGGCGCCGGCGCCCGAGGCGGCGTGGGCCGGGCCGGCGGCCAGCGCGCTCATCGGGGCGAGGGCGGCGGTGGCCGCCGCGGCCAGCACGACGGTGCGGCGGCGCGGGTTCGACGCGGGGGCCGAATCCGGTGCGGAAGGGGAGAGTTGACTGGTCACGGGCGATCATATTACCGACGGGTACACCCTGTGGAACAGCCC
>NZ_JBSGXB010000449.1:0-4661 GCF_053609185.1 Streptomyces sp. NPDC054956
AACCGCTCGGTCCGCCGGTTCCGGGGGAGGAGGCCCCGCCCGTCGGGGTCTCCTCCTCGCACGTCACCGAGAACTCCAGCCACGCCGAAGCCGCCTCGACGGGCGCCCGGAGCTCGAGTCGCACCGCGTCCTCGAAGGTCGCCCCCGCGTAGTTCGTCAGCTCGGTGTGCTCCAGCCGTACGCTCGCCGATCCGCCCGCCGCGAAGGTGGCCGTCTGCCAGCCCGGTCCCGAAGTCACCCCGCTGCGCGTGGCCCACCGGTACTCCACCACCGCCGGTACGCGGTCCACGGTCACCGTGGCGGCGAAGGCCGGCGCCCGATCGGCCGGCGCCGGGCAGGTGCCGCGGTAGGAGTCCCGGACGGCCTGGACGGCGGACACGGTGACCCCGATCGCGGAACTGGCCGACGGCGAGGGCGAGTCGGAGGGGGAGGCCGAGGGTGACGGGCTCGGCGAAGGGGACGGGGAGGGCGAGTCGCTCACGGTGGCGGACGGGGTGCCCGTCGGAGCCACCGTCCCGGTTCCGCCGGAGTCCGGGCGGTCCTTCAGGAGCAGCCAGCCCAGTACGGCCAGCACGGCGAGCAGCACCAGGATCCCGATGGTCAGCATCGCCCCGGCCGAGTTCCGCCCTTCCCGGGGCGGCGGCGCCGGCCGGCCGGAGGCCCCCACGGGCGAGGGCATCGGCATCGGCGGCGTCGGACGGCCGTGCTCGTGGTGCGCGACGGCGGTCGGCGAGTCGGGCCCCGACCCGGGCCCCGGTCCCGCCGCCTGGCCCGACACCGGCCCGCCGGAGGCCCGTACGGTGCCGCCCGCGCCGACGATGCGCAGCATCCGGGCCGCCTCCGCGGCGGGCAGCCGCTCCGCCGGGTCCTTGACCAGCAGCCCCTCCAGTACGGGCGTCAGCGGGCCGGCCCGCAGCGGCGGCGGGAACGCCTCGTCCACCACGGCCCGGAGGGTGGCCACCGGGGTGTCCTTGCGGAACGGCGAGACCCCCTCGACGGCCGCGTAGAGCATCACTCCGAGCGACCAGAGGTCCGACTCGGGACCCGGTTCCCGGCCGAGCGCGCGCTCCGGTGCGAGGAACTCGGGGGAGCCGACCACCTCGCCCGTCATGGTGATCGCGCTCGCGCCCTCCAGGCTCGCGATCCCGAAGTCGCCGAGCACCACCCGCCCGTCGTTGGCGATCAGCACGTTGCCAGGCTTCACGTCCCGGTGCAGCACCCCGGCCTCGTGCGCGGAACGCAGTGCGGCCAGCACCTGCTCGCCGATGTGCGCGGTGCGCTGCGGGGTGAGCGGCCCGTCGCCCTCCATGACCTCCGCGAGCGAGAGGCCCCGTACGATCTCCATCACGATCCAGGGCCGGCCGTCCTCGGTGGCCACGTCGTAGACGGTGACGACGCCCCGGTGCGAGACGCGGGCCGCGGCCCAGGCCTCCCGCTCCAGGCGCCGGTACATGCGCTCCACCTCGGTGGCGTCCATCCCGGCCGGTGCCCGCACCTCCTTGACGGCGACCTCGCGGCCCAGGACCTCGTCCCGGGCCCGCCACACCATGCCCATCCCGCCCCGGCCGAGCGGGCCCAGCAGGCGGTAGCGTCCGGCGATGACGCGCTGTGCGCCGCCGTCCTCGTTCGACGCAGACTCAGTCACTCGGGCCTCACAAGCCTCGTTCCCGCGCGCCCCGCACGGGTCACCGGACGATCACTCCAAGTTAGCGCAGCGCGTGCGGTACGGCTCCCGTCGCGGCGGGAGTGGGGCGAGTGCTTCCGGCTCGCCCCGGTCCCGGCCCCCTCGCACTCCCCTCGCACCCCCATCTCGCCCCCGGAGCCGCCGGTTTGTGCGGAGAGTGACGATCGACTCCGCTGAGTAATCGTCAACTCCCGCTCGCCACAGGGGCAATTCACACGACCGGGATACCCGAGCGCGACGTGGGGACGATAGGGTTACCCTGCCCGGTGGGCCGGGTGCCCTCGTACGGGTGGGGAGAGACATGGAACAGATAGCAATGCGCAGCAGGCCGCCTCGCGTGCCTGCCATCACCTGCGGCAGCAGCGCGGCCAGCTCGCGCCTCGACCGCCACCTTGCCGTGCTCGGCGGACCCGCCGTTCCGCACCGCGAGGCGGCCGAGGCGACGCTGCTGATGCGCGAGCTCACCTCGCGCGACCACACGCACCGCCTGCGGAGCCGGAGCGCGCGCGTCTCGCTCTTCGCGCCGCTGCGGCGGCTGCGTCGCACGCTCTTCGGCAGCCGCCGTTCGTAACCGTCCCCTTTCCCGCCCCCGCAGTGCCGCCGTTTCGTCCCCGGCCTGATCAACCCTGCCCAGTCAGCGAACGACACCGTCCCGGCGCAACGCCGTGATCTGTTCGCCCGTCATCCCCAGGGCGAGCAGCAGGAGTTCGGTGTGCTGGCCGAGCGCGGGCACCGCACCCATGTGCGGTGCCGCGCCGCCGGGCAGTCCGATCGGCGGCAGCAAGGCCCTCAGCGGGCCCGCAGGCGAGCCCACCTCCCGCCAGCGGTCCCGCGCCTCCAGCTGCGGGTGCGCGGCCAGCTGTGCCACCGAGTTGAGCCGCGCGCAGGCGATGCCCGCGGCCTCCAGGCGTGCGATCGCCTCGCCGGCGCCGAGCCGGCCCAGCGCATCGGCGACCACCGCGTCGGTCTTCTCCCGGTTCGCGGTGCGCGCCGCGTTCGTCGCGAACCCCGGATCCTCGGCCAACTCGGGCTGCTCCAGCACCTGTTCGGCGAGCCTGCGCCACTCCCGGTCGTTCTGCACCGACAGCAGCACCCGGTCCCCGTCCGCCGTCGCGTAGGCGTCGTAGGGCGCGATCACGGCGTGCGCGAGACCGGTCCGCACCGGCTGCTCGCCGCCGTGCATCGTGTGGTGCAGCGGATGCCCCATCCACTCGGCGAGCGCGTCCAGCATCGACACCTCCACCCTGCCCCCGCGCCCGGTGATCCCACGCCGCAGCAGGGCCGCGAGCACCCCCGAGAAGGCGTACATGGCGGCCGCGATGTCCGCCGCCGGAATCCCGGCCTTGACCGGCCGCTCCGGGGTGCCGGTCACCGAGACGAGGCCGGCCTCGCACTGGACGAGCATGTCGTAGGCGCGCTTGTGGGCGTACGGCCCTTCGGGTCCGTAGCCGGAGACGTCCACGGCGACCAGCCGGGGATAGCGTGCGCACAGCGCCGCCGAGTCGAGACCGAGCCGAGCGGCGGCGCCCTGCGCGAGGTTCTGCACGAACACGTCGGCGCCGTCGAGCAGCCCGTGCAGGACCTCGAGGCCGCGCGGGTCCTTCAGGTCCAGCGCGATCGACTCCTTGCCCCGGTTGGCCCACACGAAGTGCGAGGCGAGGCCGTGCGCGGCGGTGTCGTAGCCGCGCGCGAAGTCCCCGCCGTCGGGCCGCTCGACCTTGATCACCCGAGCGCCCAGGTCGGCGAGCTGGCGGGTGGCGAACGGGGCCGACACGGCCTGCTCCACGGCGACGACGGTGATTCCGGCGAGCGGGAGCGGGTCGGTGGCGTGCGGGGTGCTGTCGCGAGAGTCGGCTGTCATGACGGTCTGCCTACCGGTCCGGAGGGGGATCTGTCATCAGCCAGGGTGTCGACATCCCACATTCCTGACGGTTTGTCTGCCTATGGTATGGCGCGCCGTTCACCGACTCGCATCGAAGGGTTGCCCATGAGACGCCCGACCGCACTCGACCCGCGCTCCCCGATCCGGCGGGTGGCGGTCGTGCTGATAGTGCTGCTCGCCGGACTCGCGCTGGGTGCCGGTCCGGCGCCCGCCGCGGCCCTCGCCCCGACGCCGCTGGTCCTGACCGCTTCCCACGTCAACGGGAACGTGACGAGCCTCGCCGCGGACTGCACGAGCGGACCGCTCACCGAGACCCGGCGCATCACCGGCAGCCAGTCGGTGCCCGCCGGACAGTTCTCCTCGCTGCCCGGCCGGCTCGCCTTCGACCTCCCGGTCAGCATCGGCGGCGCCCACGCGGCGCTGCGGGGCAACGACGGACGGGTCACGCTGACCAACGCGCGCGGCACCCTGACCCTGGCCCTGAGCAGCGGAAGCTGCGCCACGCCGACCCTGTCCTACGACGGGTTCACGATCGGCGGGACCGGCACCTGGACGGTCCTCTCCGACAGCACGCCGGGCAACTCCTACCGCCAGGCGACCGGTTCGGGCACGTTCCGGATCCTCGACGCGGGGATCTCCATCGGCGCCGGCCAGCCCTGGACGCTGCAGCTGAGCGGCTCGGTGAACCCCCTCCAGCCCGCGGTCACCGTGACCCACCGCGCCTTCTGGGGCAGCCCGTTCAACTACCTCTCCCGGACCTTGGGCGTCGAGTACCGGATCCGGAACACGGGGCCGGGAGACGCCTTCGGGGTGGTCCTGGACGACGCGGACACGAGCTCAGCCGGGGTGACCCGGATCGGCCCCGTGCCGCAGGCGGTGGGCGCGGTGCCCGCGGGCTCCGAGCGGAGCGTCGTGGTCCGCTACCGGGTGTGCGGCATCGCCGTGATCGGCTGCCGCTTCACTGCCGATGTCCGGCTTGCCGTGGCGGACGCCCTCGACGCCGGTGGCCCCGCGTCGTTCCCGCGCACCGTCCAGGTGCCGGTCCTACCGGTGCCGTAACGGCGGAGGCCCGCAGCCCCGCTCCCGTGCCGGTGG
>NZ_JBSGXB010000450.1:0-4639 GCF_053609185.1 Streptomyces sp. NPDC054956
CCACCGACCACGCCCCGCACCCGCACGAGGACAAGGACTGCGAGTGGGCCGCGGCGAGGCGTTTGGGGGCCGCCTGGATCCAGGAGTCGGTCAGGATCGAGCGCAGCTCCGCCGCGTCCTCCACGGCCGCGAGCCGGACCCGCAGCCAGGCGTAGTTGTCGTCGTGGCCCGGCCGTATGAAGAACTTCTCCGGCTCCGCCGCGATCAGCTCGTCCCGGTCCTCCTTGGGGCACTTCACCCCGATCGAGGTGTCGTCGTCGGCCAGGGCGGCGAAGATCTTCCCGCCCTTCCCGTTCGCTCCGCCCACCCGGAAGGTCGGCATGCCCCAGGCGAGCTTCTCGCTGCTGTCCGGGAGCGACAGCGCGATCTCGCGTACGTCATGTGCCGTCGTGGCCATCCCCGCGACTCCTCTCCAGCCACCGGTGAGCGCCACGGGCCGCCCGTCGTCTCCGACCGTAGACCCGGCCACTGACAATCGCCCCCGAGCGCCGAAACCCTGGCGCCGAACCCCCGGGCCCCGAGCGGCGGCACCCCCCACCCCTCACCCGCAGCGGTCCTCCCGCTCGTGCACCAGCTCCACCAGCTCGGCCGCCAGTTCCTTCACCGCCGCCAGCCCCGCCAGCCCCCACCGCCTCGGCACCACGTCCACCGCGCACACCGTCCCCAGGACGATCCCCCGCCGGTCGATCAGCGGCGCGCCCGCGTACGAGCGCACCCCGCTCTCGTCCACGACGGCGTTGCCCGCGAAGCGCGCGAAGTCCCGTACGTCCTCCAGCACCAGCGCCCGGCGCCGCACCACCACGTGCGGGCAGTAGCCGTGGTCGCGGGCGAGCACCCGCGCCGGGTAGCCGCTCACCGGGGCGTCCGGCGCGTGGTGCAGCCCGGCGAAGAACTGGCGTTCCTCGCCGATGAAGTTGATCCCGGCGTACGGTGCGTCCAGCGCGCCCGCGACGCGCCGCGCGAAGGCGTCCAGCTCGCCGTCCGGCCGCTCCCCCAGGCCCAGTTCACGCAGCCGGACCACCCGCGCGGGTGCCTCCCGGTCCACTGGTGTGAGCAGCAGGTGCCCCGTCGATTCGTAGTAGGTCATGGCGTCTCCCCCGAATTCCGGTACTCCGATGGGTCAGATGGGTCCGATGGGTTCGAGCGGCTCGGGCGGCTGCGGCTCGAGCGGCTCGATCGATCCGGCGCGTGCCGCCGGCTGCGCCGACAGCAGGTGGTGGACGAGCGCGGCCAGCGCCCCCGTCCCGGAGCTCGGCAGCCGCGCGTCGCACCGTACGACGGGCACCTCCGGCCCGAGCCCCACCGCTTCGCGCACCTCCTCGGCGGCGTAGCGGTGCCCGCCGTCGAACTCGTTGACGGCGACGACGAAGCCGATCCCGCGCCGCTCGAAGAAGTCCACGGCGGGGAAGCAGTCGGCGAGGCGGCGCGTGTCGGCGAGCACCACCGCCCCCAGCGCGCCCGCGCACAGCTCCTCCCACAGGAACCAGAAGCGCTGCTGGCCGGGCGTGCCGAAGAGGTAGAGCACGTGCCGCTCGTCCAGGGTGATCCGGCCGAAGTCCAGCGCCACGGTCGTGGACGTCTTCGCCTCGACCCCGTCCAGCGGATCGGCGGCCTCGCTCAGCCCGCTCAGCACCTCCTCGGTGCTCAGCGGCTCGATCTCGCTCACCGCGCCGACGAAGGTGGTCTTGCCCGCCCCGAACCCGCCCGCGACCAGGATCTTCAAGGTCGCGGGGGCCTCCTGGGCGGGGGCCTCAGAGCCGCTTGCGCAGGCCATCGAGCACCGCCCGGAGCAGGGACTGGTCGTCGTCGGCGAACGCGCCGGCGGCCGGGCTGGGGAAGCGCGGCGCCCGCACCGTCACGGCCCCGTGCTCCATCAGGTCGGACAGGAGCACCTTCACCACCACCGCGGGCAGCCGCAGGTGTCCGGCCACCTCGGCGACGGTGACCGCCGCCGCGCCGGCGCACAGCCGCAGCGCCAGGGCGTGCTCGGCGCCGAGCGGTGCGCGCGGGCGCACGCCGGTGGCCGTCACCAGCGAGAGCAGGTCGAGCGCGACGGCCGGACGGGTCCGCCCGCCGCTCGCCGTGTACGGGCGCATCACGCGGCCCGCCGAATCGTCCAGCCACGGCGTGTCACGCGGCGCCCCCCATGCCGTCGCCCCCCTGGCGCGGGCCCTCATCGCTCCACGTCGGCGGCGGGCCGCCGCGGCGGGGCCGCGAGGTACGGGCGCACGCTCTTGACCAGCATCGCCATCTCGTAGCCGAGTACGCCGGCGTCGGCCTCCCGGTCCGCCAGTACGGCGAGACAGGTGCCCGATCCGGCCGCCGACACGAAGACGAGGGCCGTGTCGAGTTCGACGACGACCTGGCGGACCTCGGCGCCGTCCGCGAACCGGGACCCGGCGCTGCGCCCCAGCGAGTACAGCCCGGAGGCGAGCGCGGCCAGGTGGTCGGCGCTGTCGGCGTCGAGCCCGTGCACGCACGTGACGAGCCCGTCGGCGGTCAGCAGCACCGCGCTGCGCGTGTACGGAACCCGCTGGACCAGGCCGCTGAGCAGCCAGTCGAGGTCCGAGAGCCGACTGGTCGTGGTCGCCACTTCGCCGCCCATGGGGGTGCGCTCCTTAGCTTTCGGGTGAGAGGCCGGGGTCACGTCTGGTGCTCCGACTGGGCGAGGCCGAAGCCCCTTTGGAACGCGGCCATCAGGCCGGGGTCGTGCACGGGCCGGTCCGCGCGCGCGTCCTCGGCCGGCCGGGGTGCGGGGGCCTCGCGCAGCTGGTGCGCGAGGTGCTGCTGGGCCCGGCGCCGGGGCAGCGGCGGCCGCTCCTCGCCGACCCGGGCGGCCGGTACGGACACGGTCACCGCGTCCGGGGACTCCACCACCGCCGGCACGGACACGGCGGGCACGGCCACGGTCACCGGGGTCGCCACGGTGTCCGCGGCCTCCCCTGCCGCCGATTGCGTACGAGGCACGGTGCCCGGTGCCCCAACGGCCCATCCCGGCACGGCCGGTGGAGCGCAGGAAGACTCCGCCCCGGGCAGGCTCACGCGCACCGGCTCCAGAGGCGGCACGCCCGCCCCCTCACCGGTCCCCCACGAGGTGGTCCTGGAGCCGCCCAGGGCATCGGCCGCGCTCGGCGCCTCCGCCCCCAACAGCTCCTGCGGCAGCACGAGTACGGCGAGCACGCCGCCGTAGATGTTGGACTTGAGCTCGACGGCGATCCCGTGCCGCCGGGCCAGTGCGGAGACGACGTACAGGCCGATCCGCCCGTCCGCCAGCAGGTGCCGGACGCTGATCTGGTCGGGGTCGCCGAGCAGGGCGTTCATCCGGTGCGCCTCCTCGGGCGGCATGCCGAGGCCCCGGTCCTCCACCTCCACCGCGATCCCCGAGGTGACCCGCTCCGCGCGCACCACGACGTCGGTGTCGGGGGCGGAGAACACCGTGGCGTTCTCCACGAGTTCGGCCAGCAGGTGCACGACGTCGGCGACGGCGTGGCCGCGTACGGTGCCGCCGGCCGGGGGCACCACCTTGACCCGGGTGTACTGCTCGACCTCCGCCACCGAGGAGCGCAGCACCTCGCTCAGGTCGATGGGCCGGGTCCACTGGCGGCGCGAGGCGGCCCCGCCGAGGACGGCGAGGTTCTCGGCGTGCCGGCGGATCCGGGTGGCGAGGTGGTCGACGTGGAAGAGCTCCTTGAGCAGGTCCGGGTCCTCGACCGTGTCCTCCAGATCGTCCAGCAGGGAGATCTCCCGGTGCACGAGGGACTGGAGGCGGCGCGCGAGGTTGACGAAGACCTCGACCTTGCGGTCGCTGTCGGAGGGTTCCACGGGACCGCCGAGGCGGACCAGGGTGGTGTGTGCCTGCTCGCGGGCCTGGCGCAGCTCCTGGGAGAGCAGCCAGAACTCGTCCACTCCCGCCTCCGAGCCGAAGAGCGGCCCGGCCGGTCCCCCGCGCACCGGGAGGGCGGGCAGCTCGCCGCGCTCCAGCCGGTCCGCGGCGGTGCGCAGCTCCTGGCGTCCGCGCACGCTGGAGCGGCGCAGGGCCTCGCAGCGGTCGCGGACGGTCTTGGCGGCGCGCTGGGCCCCGAGCAGCGCGGCCGCGAGGGCTCCGACGACGAGCAGCGCGCAGCCCGTGAGCACCGGCCACAGCCGGGCGTCCCGGGCGCCCGCGCCGCCGCCGAGCTGGAGCGTGAAGATCACCGCGGCGGCGCCGCTGAGCCCGGCGGCGAGGGTGGGCAGCACGGCGGCGCGGACCAGCTGGGGGCGTATCTGCCGGCTGGGACCGGTGACGGCGTGTCTCGACGGGGAGTGGCGGGCGGCGCGGAGTCCGGACATCGGCGTCCTCGGTCAGTGGGGTCCGGCCCCCGGGCGTCCCGGGATCCGGTGTTGATCACCGGATACCCACGCTAGACCGCGCGCTCCCGCCCAGGACAGGCAGTTGGGGAACTTCGCCCCGGTGCTTCCCGCTCCCGATGGAGCGCTCGCACGAAAGCCCGAATGCGCCGGGAGCGCACCCTGCCCGGCGCCCGGAGGCGCGCTCCCGCGGTCGGGGGGATCAGCGGCGGGCACGGCAACAGCGGCAACACGACGTTCGCCCCCGCCGGCGCCCCCGGCGAGACCGCGGAGCGGGACCTCCCGGCCAGGG
>NZ_JBSGXB010000451.1:0-4637 GCF_053609185.1 Streptomyces sp. NPDC054956
CGGGTCCCCTCCCCTCCTGGGTCAGGCGCCGTCGGCCGGGTCGGCCGCCGGACGGTACTGGAGGGCCAGGCCCGCGAGGACGGCGCCGGTCGCGGCGCTCAGCACCGCGGTGACGCCCGCCCACTCGACTGTGCCGCCGACCGCGCCGGCGAGCGGGTCGAACTCCACGGCTCCGCCCACCACATGGAGCACGGCGACGCCCAGCGCCACGACCGCGCCGGCCCGCCACGCCGCGGCCGTGTCGCGTACCGCCAGCAGCGCGCCGGCGGTCAGGCACAACAGGGTGACGGCGAGCGCGAGCAGCCCTCCGGGGTCGCCGGAGAGCAGCCCCGCCAGATCGCCGGGCACGTGCAGCGCACCGCAGAGCAGCAGCGCGAACGCCACCGGCCAGCGCAGTACGCGGCCCAGCGCGCCGCCCGCGGACCGGGCCGCTGACCGGGGCGCGGACCCGGCCGGAGCCGGAGCCGGGACGGGAGCGGGCGGCCAGACGGCGGCGCGCACCGGGGGCGCCGGCTCGGGCTCCGCCACGCGGTACGGGGCCTGTCCGTCGACGCCGCCGTACGGGACCCGCCCGCCGGCCGTGCCGTGGTGGGGGGCCTGGACCTCCTCCGTGCCGAGCATGCCGACCAGCAGGGCCACGTCCTCGATGGACCGGCCGAGAGCGGCGGCCCGCAGGGTGATGTCGGTCTCCACGTCCTCGTGCGGGGGCTCCCCCAGCAGGGTGACCATCTCGCGGACTTCGTGGACGGGCCGGGACACCGCGGCCGCGCGCAGCGCCGCGTGTCCGGGGTTGGGCACCTGTCCGGACTCCTTGAGGAGGTTCACCAGCGCGGCGACCTCGCTGAGCGGGCGGCCGGCCGCCGCGGTCTCCAGGACGGTGCGTATGGGTGTCGCCCCCGTCCCTTCCGCGGGCACGGCGCCGGGCCCGGACTCGAAGTCCCGGCGGGCGTCGGGGTCGGGCTCGAAGTCCCGGCCGGCGTCGGGGTCGGTGGAGTACCCGGCGGCGGGGTCGCCGCCGCGGCCGTCGCCCGGGCCGTCGTCGGGGTCGGCCGGCGGCCGGACTTCCGTGGGATCGGGGAGCCCGCGCGGTTCTTCGTACTGCGTCGCGGCGAGGGTGATGGGGTCATTCATGGAAAGCTCCGTTCGCCGACGCACGGGTCTACACATCGCGCGCCGGTCATCGTGCGTCATGGGAAGCGCACGCTTTGTTACATTCAGCGCCTCCTCGCCGCGCTGCGCCATTCGGGGCGGGCAAACGGGGGTCACCCGCTGCGCCGCGGCGCATCGCGGCACGTGGCGTGGGCAAGGTGAGGGCATGAAGGGTACGGAGCTGCTCGCCGACGCGTTCGGCCGGATCCACGGCGTGGTGCACGAGGCGGTCGAGGGGCTGGACGCCGAACTGCTGGACGCGCGGATCGACCCGGGCGCCAATTCGATCACCTGGCTGGTCTGGCACCTGACGCGCATCCAGGACGACCACGTGGCCGACGCGGCGGGCTGGGAGCAGGTCTGGCAGGCGCAGGGGTGGGAGGAGCGGTTCGCCCTCCCCCTCCCGGCCGGGTCGACCGGCTACGGGCACACCGCCCGCCAGGCCGGCTCCGTCCGCGTGGACTCCGGGGAGCTGCTGCTGGGCTACTTCGACGCCGTCCACGCGCAGACGCAGCGGTTCCTGCGCGGGCTGAGCGCCGCCGACCTGGACCGGGTGGTCGACGAGCGGTGGGACCCGCCGGTGACCCTCGGGGTGCGGCTGGTCAGCGTGATCGCCGACGACCTCCAGCACGCGGGACAGGCCGCCTACGTACGGGGCGTGCTGGCGAGGCGGCGCTGATGGCGGCCGGGAGGGCGTTGCTGCTGGCCCTGCTCCTGCTGGCCGGCGGACCGGCCGCTCCGGCGGCCGCCGCCGACGACGAAGGCCCCCGGCCCGTGGTGGTGACCGATCGCGGGGCGGTGCGCGGGCGGGAGTCGGGCGGGGTGCAGACCTTCGAGGGCGTCCCCTACGCCGCCCCGCCCACCGGCCCGCTGCGCTGGCGGCTGCCCGAGCCCGCCGCGCCCTGGCCGGGCGTACGGGACGCGGGCGCGCCCGGGGCCCGCTGCGTACAGCTGCCGGCGGTGGGGCCGGGCGGTCCGAGCGGTTCGGAGGACTGCCTGTTCCTCAATGTCACGGCTCCGCGGAGCACTGGCGGCGAGGGTTCGGACCCGGGCGGCGGGCGGGCGGGCCGGCCGGTCATGGTGTGGTTCCACGGCGGCGGGTTCATGAACGGCGCCGGGGACCTGTACCGGCCGGGCCGGCTGGCAGCGGCGGGTGGCGCCGTGGTCGTCACGGTCAACTACCGGCTCGGGATCTTCGGCCTCTTCGGGCATCCCGCCCTCGGCGGGGCCCCCGGTTTCGCCCTCGCCGACCAGCAGGCGGCGCTGCGCTGGGTGCGGGCGAACGCCGCCCGCTTCGGCGGGGATCCGGGCAACGTCACCGTGTTCGGCGAGTCGGCGGGGGCCCTCGGCGTCTGCCTGCACCTCACCTCCCCGGCCTCGGCGGGCCTCTTCCACCGGGCGATCGTGCAGAGCGGCTCCTGCTCGCTCGTGATCCCGCCCCTCTCGCTGCTTCCCACCCTGGGCGCCTACGAGCCCTTCGTTCCGGAGGACCGCACCGTGGCCGAGGGGACCGCCGCGGCGGCCGGCCTCGGCTGCGAGCGGCCCTCGGCCGGGGAGGCGCTGGAGTGCCTGCGCGGCCTGTCCGCCGAGACGCTGGCGACGCCCGAGCTCATGCTCCGCTTCTCGGCCGTCCCCTACGGCACCGCACTGGTGCCCGTCGAGCCCCGGCGGGCCCTGGAGCACGGGGAGTTCCACCGGGTCCCGGTGGTACAGGGCTCGACCCGCGACGAGATGCGGATCTTCCTCGGGCAGACCCTGGCCGCTCAGCCGGTCCCCGACGCGCCCACGTACCGGGCCCGGCTGCGCGCAGCGTTCGGGGAGCGGGCCGACCGGATCGAGGCCGCCTATCCGGTGGCGGCGCATCCGACGCCCGCGCTGGCCTTCGCCGCCGTGCTCACGGACGCCTCGTTCGTGTGCCCGCAGCTGCGGGACAGCCGTGCGCTGGCCCGGCACGTGCCGACGTACGACTACCGGTTCGACGACCGTGACGCGCCGAACTTCACCGGGCTGCCGCCGGTGGCGGGTTTCCCGTACGGGGCCTCGCACGGTTTCGAACTGCCCTACCTCTTCGACACCGGGCTGGCGATGAACGCTCCGCAGCGGGCGCTGTCGGAGCGGATGACCGGCTACTGGACCCGGTTCGCGGCGACGGGCGATCCCAACGCGCCCGGGCCGGGGCCCCGGTGGCCGCGCTCCCCCGCCGTACTGTCCCTGGCGCCGGGCCCGTCGGGGATCGCTCCCGTGGACGCGGCGGCCGAACACCACTGCGCCCTGTGGGACGCGGCGGCCCGGACTCCCTGACGGTTCCTGACACCCCCTGCCCCATGCCCGAAAGGCGGACTCGTGGCCGGTTTGCTCGACATTCTCGCGCCGTACGTGGACGGCGGAACCCTCCCCGGCGCCGTGGCCCTCGTGGACCGGGGCGACGGCTCCGAACCGGAGGTGGTGGCCGTGGGCGGCGCGGACGCCGGGGGCGGCGCTCCGATGGTCCGGGACTCCATCTTCCGGATGGCCTCGCTGACCAAGCCGGTGACGGCGGCGGCGGTCATGATGCTGGTGAAGGACGGCCGGTTCGCGCTGGACGACGCCGTGGCGCCCTGGCTGCCGGAGATCGCCGCGCCGATGGTCGTACGGACCCCCGCGAGCCCGGTCGACGACGTGGTCCCGGCGGCGCGGCCGGTCACCGTGGCCGATCTGCTGACCTTCCGTGCCGGGTGGGGCTTCCCGGAGGACTTCACGCTCCCGGCGGTCGCTCCGCTCTTCGGCGAGCTGGGGCAGGGGGCGCCGCGCCCGCAGGACATCGCGGCGCCGGACGAGTGGATGGCGAAGCTGGGGCGGATCCCGATGCTGGCCCAACCGGGCGGGGCCTGGCTGTACAACACCTGCTCGGACGTCCTGGGGGTGCTGATCGCCCGGGTGTCCGGGTGCTCGCTGCCCGAGTTCATGGCGGAGCGGATCTTCGAGCCGCTGTCGATGGCCGACACGGGCTTCTCCGTGCCGCACGGTCAGCTGGGCCGGTTCACCCACTCCTACCGGGCCGGCGCGGGCGGGGGCCTCGAACTCGTCGACGCCCCCGACGGGCAGTGGAGCACGCTGCCCGCCTTCGCGTCCGGCGCCGGCGGGCTGGTGTCGACGGCCGACGACTACCACCGCTTCGCCCGGATGCTGCTCGACGGGGGCGGCCCGGTGCTCTCGGCCGACTCCGTGCGCCGGATGACCACCGACTGGCTGACACCGGCCCAGCGGGCCGGCGCCGAACTGTTCCTGGAGGGCCAGGGCTGGGGATACGGCGGCTCCGTCGACATCGCGCCGACCTCCCCGTGGAACGTGCCGGGCCGCTACGGCTGGCTCGGCGGCACGGGCACGGCCGCGCACATCGTCCCCTCGACGGGGGCCACGACCATCCTGCTGACGCAAGTGGAGTTGACCGGCCCGACGCCGCCGCCGGAGCCGATGCGCGCGGTGTGGGCGTACGCGGCCTCGTAGAC
>NZ_JBSGXB010000452.1:0-812 GCF_053609185.1 Streptomyces sp. NPDC054956
CGTGACCGCCGGTGGGACCGACCGGCGCATCCGCACCGGGCGGGCCGACCGGTGCGGTCGGCCCGTGCGGACCCGCCGGTCCGGCCGTACGGGTCCGCACGGGCGGACGGCGTTCCCGCGTCTCACCGATGTGCCGCCGCGGCCTCGGCGAAGCGCACGGCCACGGACGGCTCCGCCGCCCAGTGCGTGTGCAGGTAGCTGGCGTGCACCCCGCGCTCCACGAAGCCCTCGACCCGGCGTTCCGGATGCGTGAACCCCCAGGCCGGTGCCGCGCCCGCGCCGGGCTCGATCACCGTCCGGTGGAACTCGTGCCCGCGCAGCCGGGTTCCGGCGGGCGCGAGGACGCTGTCGGACACCGCGACCGCCTCCCGGTAGCCCAGCGTGAGCCGCTCCGACATCCGGGCGTCGGCGTCGAGCACCCCGCACATGGGCTTCCCGTCCAGCGAACGGGCCAGGTACAGCAGGCCCGCGCACTCGGCGGCCACCGGGCCGCCGGCCGCGGCGAAGCCGGCGACGGCCTCGCGGAGCCGCTCGTTGGCGGACAGCTCGGGGGCGTACACCTCCGGGAACCCGCCGCCTATCACCAGGCCGGCGGTTCCCTCGGGCAGGGTCTCGTCCCGGAGGGGGTCGAAGGTGACGACCTCCGCGCCGGCCGCCGTGAGGAGCTCCGCGTGCTCGGCGTAGGAGAAGGTGAACGCGGCCCCGCCCGCGACGGCGATGACGGGTCCCCCACCCCGCCCCTTCCCGAAACCGTGGGCTCCGCCCCCGGACCCCCCGGCCAGCAAAGACCGCCGGGCGGGTGTGGGGAGGTT
>NZ_JBSGXB010000452.1:822-4603 GCF_053609185.1 Streptomyces sp. NPDC054956
CCCGGACCCCCGCGCCTCAAACGCCGGCGGGGCTGGATTCGGCTGGTGCTGTCCGCTTGCCGCGGCTGCGTTGCCGCGCAGCGGCAACTCCAGCGGGTGGGGGAGCAGAGCCCGTTCCGGGGACCAGGCTTCGCACGTCAGCGGCGGGGCCGTGCGGGCCAGGGCCATCAGGGCGTCCAGGTCGCAGCCGGCGCGGACCTGGTCGGCCAGGGCCGCCACCGAGGCGACGGCGTCGCGCCGCCGCTCGGCGACCGGGACCAGACCCAGGTGCCGCGACGGCGCGGCCACCTGCGGAGCGCGCCGCAGGACGCCGAGCACCGGCATGCCGGCCTCTTCCAGCGCCTCCCGCAGCATCACCTCGTGCCGGTCGGAGCCGACCTTGTTCAGGATCACGCCGCCGAGGCGCACCTGCGGGTCGAACGAGGCGAAGCCGTGCACCAGCGCCGCCACCGACCGCGACTGCGAGGAGGCGTCGACGACGAGCACCACCGGCGCCCGCAGCAGTTTCGCCACCTGCGCCGTGGACGCCAGTTCGCCCCGCCCCGCGGCCCCGTCGTAGAGCCCCATCACGCCTTCGACGACGGCCAGGTCGCAGCCGTCGGCCCCGTGCGCGAACAGCGGGGCCACCAGCTCCGGCCCGCACATGAAGGCGTCCAGGTTGCGCCCCGGCCGGCCCGTGGCCAGCGCGTGGTAGCCGGGGTCGATGTAGTCGGGCCCGGCCTTGTGCGGGGACACGGCGAGGCCGCGCTCCGAGAAGGCCGCCATCAGGCCCGTCGCGACGGTGGTCTTGCCGCTGCCCGAGGAGGGCGCGGCGATGACCAGCCGCGGAATGTTGAGCGAGGTCACCACTCGATGCCCTTCTGGCCCTTCTGGCCGGCGTCCATCGGGTGCTTGACCTTGGTCATCTCGGTGACGAGGTCCGCGAACTCCACCAGCTTCTCCGGAGCGTTGCGCCCGGTGATCACCACGTGCTGCGTCCCGGGACGGTTGCGGAGCACCTCGATGACCTCGTCCACGTCGATCCAGCCCCAGTGCATGGGGTACGCGAACTCGTCCAGCACGTACAGCCGGTGCGTCTCGGCGGCCAGGTCGCGCTTGACCTGCTCCCAGCCCTCCTTGGCGGCCTGCTCGTTGTCGAGCTGCGCGTCGCGCTGGACCCAGGACCAGCCCTCGCCCATCTTGTGCCAGACGACGGAGCCGCCCTCGCCCGAGGCGCCGAGCACCTTCAGCGCGTTCTCCTCGCCGACCTTCCACTTCGCCGACTTGACGAACTGGAACACCCCGATCGGCCAGCCCTGGTTCCAGGCGCGCAGCGCCAGCCCGAAGGCCGCCGTCGACTTGCCCTTGCCGGGACCGGTGTGGACGAAGACGAGCGGGCGGTTGCGGCGCTGACGCGTCGTGAGTCCGTCGTCCGGAACGACGGACGGCTGTCCCTGCGGCATTACGCGGCCCTCCTGAGGGTCGGGGATGGGGTACGTACGTTCTTCACGAGCCCGGCCAGCGAGTCGGCCCGCAGCCCGTCGAGGGTGACGGCGGGGCCGCCCAGGTCGGCGGCGAGCACTCCGGCCAGCCCCAGCCGGACCGGCCCGGACTCGCAGTCCACGACCACGGAGGCGACCCCGCCGGCCGCCAGCAGCCGAGCGCTGCGCCCGGCGAGCTCCCGCGGGGTGCCCTCCGGCCGGCCGTCGGTGCCGTCCGAGGCGCCGCCCGCGGTGCCGGCCGAGGTGGCCCGCCCGTCGGTGACGACCACCAGCAGCGGCCGTCGGCTCGGGTCCCGCAGCCGTTCGATCCGCAGCACCTCGTGGGCCTTGAGCAGCCCGGCGGCGAGCGGGGTGCGCCCGCCGGTCGGCAGCTTCTCCAGCCGCGCGGCGGCGGCGTCGACGGAGGAGGTGGGAGGCAGGGCCAGTTCGGCCGTGTTGCCGCGGAAGGTGATCAGACCGACCTTGTCCCGGCGCTGGTAGGCGTCGAGCAGGAGGGACAGCACCGCGCCCTTGACCGCGCTCATGCGCTGCCGGGCCGCCATGGAGCCGGAGGCGTCGACGACGAACAGCACGAGGTTGCCCTCGCGGCCCTCGCGCGTCGCCTGCCGCAGATCGTCCTTGCGGATCACCAGGCCGCGCCCGGTGCGTCCGCGCGCCTTCTGGTGCGGGGCGGCCGCGTGGACGGTCGCGGCCAGGTGCAGCTTCGTCAGCTGGCCCCGGGGGCGCTGGGCCCCGGTGGTGCGGCCGTGGGCGGTGCGGGCGCGCGACCGCCGTCCGGAGGCCCCCTCGCCGAGTCCCGGGACGCTGAGCATCTTCGTGCGGAACGGTTCGGAGGCCCGTACGGCGGCCTGCTCGGCCGCGTCGGCGCCCTGGGCGGAGGGCTGCGGCTCGGGCGCCTCGGGGGCTTCGGGTTCGGGCTGCCGCTCGGCCTCGGTCTGCGCCTCGGGGACGTCGGGGCCGGAACCCTGCGGGGGTACGCCGCCTCCGCCGTCGGGGCCGCCGTCGTCGGGTCCGCCGTCGTCCGGGTCCTGCGGGTCGGGACCCTGCTCGGGCTCGGGGTCCGGCTCGGGCTCCTCGTCGGGGAACTCGTCCAGGATCCGGTCCAGCTTCTCCTCGTCGAGGCCCGGCGCGTCGAAGGGGTTGCGGCGGCGGCGGTGGGGGAGCGCGAGCAGGGCGGCCTGGCGCACGTCCTCCTTGCGTACCTCGCTCCGCCCGGCCCAGGCGGCCAGCGCGGTCGCGGTCCGGGCCATGACGATGTCGGCGCGCATCCCGTCGACCTCGAAACCGGCGCAGGTCGCGGCGATCTGCAGCAGCGCGGTGTCGCCGAGCGCGACCTGCGGGAGCAGCGCGCGGGCGGCCACCACGCGGGCCCGCACGTCCTGTTCGTCGGAGGCCCAGCGGCCCGCGAAGGCCTCGGGGTCGTCCTCGTAGGCGAGCCGGCGGCGGACCACCTCGACCCGCTGGACGGGCTCGCGGGAGGCGGCGACCTCGACGGTCAGCCCGAACCGGTCGAGGAGCTGCGGACGGAGCTCGCCCTCCTCGGGGTTCATGGTGCCGACGAGCAGGAAGCGGGCGGCGTGCCGTACCGAGACGCCCTCGCGCTCCACGTAGGAGGCGCCCATCGCGGCGGCGTCGAGGAGGAGGTCGATGAGGTGGTCGTG
This sequence comes from Streptomyces sp. NPDC054956, assembly GCF_053609185.1. NCBI lineage: Bacteria > Bacillati > Actinomycetota > Actinomycetes > Kitasatosporales > Streptomycetaceae > Streptomyces > Streptomyces sp. NPDC054956. The sequence continues at coordinate 3,965 of NZ_JBSGXB010000452.1, forward strand.
GAGGAGGTTGACCTCGTCGACGTAGAGGATGCCCCGGTGCGCGTCGGCCAGCAGGCCCGGCTCGAAGGCCTTCACGCCGTCGGCGAGGGCGCGTTCGATGTCGAGGGCGCCGACGAGGCGGTCCTCGGAGGCGCCCACGGGCAGCTCCACCATGCGGGCGGGCCGCGCGGTGCCCTGGCCGGGCTCGTGCGGGCCGTCGGGGCAGCGGGGGTCCGGGGCGGTGGGCGCGCAGCTGAACCGGCAGCCGGGGACGACGTCCACCTGCGGCAGCAGGGCCGACAGGGCGCGGACGGCCGTGGACTTGGCCGTCCCCTTCTCGCCGCGCACGAGCACGCCGCCGACCGCGGGGCTCACCGCGTTGAGCAGCAGCGCGAGGCGCAGGTCGCTCTGGCCGACCAGTGCGGTGAACGGGTAGGGCGTACTCATGCGGTGGCCCCTCCTTCTGTTCGTGTACGGATTCGCGTGCGCGGGCTTGTGCGTATGCCGAGGCCGGGCTGCGGGTTCCCGCTGCGCGGAGCGGGTCCCCCACCCGCCCTTCCCCCGTTCCGGGGGGGGGGGGGGGGCGGGCCCCCCCCCGCCCGGCCCCGCCGGTGGAACCGGCCGCCAGGGTCCGCCCGTCGGGGCTGAACGCGACCGTGC
>NZ_JBSGXB010000453.1:0-4540 GCF_053609185.1 Streptomyces sp. NPDC054956
GCGCAGGCCCTGGTCATCGCCTCGCCCGAGTACAACGCCTCGGTGCCCGGCGTGGTGAAGAACGCCGTCGACTGGGTCTCCCGGTTCCGGCCGCAGCCCTTCAAGGACAAGCAGACGCTGCTGGTGTCCGCCTCCCCGTCGATGGTCGGCGGGAACCGGGGGCTCTGGGCGCTGCGCGTGCCGCTGGAGCACCTCGGGGCCCGGGTCTACCCCGACATGTTCAGCCTCGCCGCGGCGCACTCGGCCTTCGGGGAGGACGGCGCGCTGACCGATCCGGGCCTGAACGAACGGCTGGCCGACACGGTCGACTCCTTCCTCGCGCTGGCCGAGGCGGACACGCGCTACCTGTGCCTCCAGCGGCGCTGGTACGAGTTCCTGGGCGACGAGACCAGCGCTCCCGTCACCCAGCGGACCGAGGGCTGAAGGGGCCGCTCAGGGGGTGCCTGAAGTCCCGAATCGGGCACGGGTTAGCATATGAGCGCCGCCTAGCTCGAAAGATAATGATCTGTGACTGTCAAAGACGACTCGTTCACCAACTGGAAGAACCGCGAGGAGATCGCGGAGTCGATGATCCCGATCATCGGGAAGCTGCACCGCGAGCGGGACGTCACGATCCTGCTCCACAGCCGCTCCCTGGTGAACAAGTCCGTGGTCAGCATTCTCAAGACCCACCGCTTCGCCCGCCAGATCGACGGTGAGGAGCTCTCGGTCACCGAGACCCTGCCGTTCCTGCAGGCGCTCACCACGCTCGACCTCGGTCCCTCGCAGATCGACCTCGGCATGCTCGCCGCCACGTACGCGACCGACGAGCGCGGCCTCTCGGTGGAGGAGTTCACCGCCCTCGCCGTCGCCGGTGCCACGGGCGCCAACAAGATCGAGCGCGCCGACGGCCGCGACGTGGTCCTCTACGGCTTCGGCCGCATCGGCCGCCTCGTCGCCCGCCTGCTGATCGAGAAGGCCGGCTCCGGCAACGGCCTGCGCCTGCGTGCCATCGTCGTCCGCGGTGGCGGCGAGGCGGACCTGGTCAAGCGCGCCTCGCTGCTGCGCCGCGACTCGATCCACGGCCAGTTCCAGGGCACGATCACCGTGGACGAGGCGACGAGCACGATCATCGCCAACGGCAACGCGATCAAGGTGATCTACGCCAACGACCCCTCCGAGGTCGACTACACGGCGTACGGCATCAAGGACGCCATCCTGATCGACAACACCGGCAAGTGGCGCGACCGCGAGGGCCTCTCCAAGCACCTGCGCCCCGGTATCGACAAGGTCGTCCTGACGGCTCCCGGCAAGGGCGACGTCCCGAACATCGTGCACGGCGTCAACCACGACACGATCAAGCCGGACGAGCAGATCCTGTCCTGCGCCTCCTGCACCACCAACGCGATCGTCCCGCCGCTGAAGGCGATGGCGGACGAGTACGGCGTTCTGCGCGGCCACGTGGAGACCGTCCACTCGTTCACCAACGACCAGAACCTGCTGGACAACTACCACAAGGCCGACCGTCGTGGCCGCTCCGCGCCGCTGAACATGGTCATCACCGAGACCGGTGCCGCCTCGGCCGTCGCCAAGGCGCTGCCGGACCTCAAGGCCCCGATCACCGGCAGCTCGATCCGCGTCCCCGTCCCGGACGTCTCGATCGCCATCCTGAGCCTGCGCCTGGGCCGTGAGACCACCCGCGACGAGGTCCTCGACTACCTCCGCGACGTCTCGCTGCACTCGCCGCTCAAGCGCCAGATCGACTTCACCACGGCTCCCGACGCGGTCTCCATGGACTTCGTCGGTTCGCGCCACTCCTCGATCGTCGACGCGGGCGCCACCAAGGTGGACGGCGACAACGCCATCCTCTACCTCTGGTACGACAACGAGTTCGGCTACTCCTGCCAGGTCATCCGGGTCGTCCAGTACGTCTCCGGCGTCGAGTACCCGACCTACCCGGTCCCGGCGGTCTGATCCCGCCCGGCCCTCCGCACGGACGAATGCCCCCGAGCGACCCGTGGTCGCCCGGGGGCATTCGTGCGTGAAGCCTAGGGTGGGGGGATGCGCATCGTCTCCCTGCTGCCGGCCGCCACCGACATCGTGGCCGAACTGGGCCTCTCCGCCGATCTGGTGGGCCGTACGCACGAGTGCGACTGGCCGCCCGGGGAGGTGGCCGGCGTACCGGTGGTGACGGCGGCGGAGTTCGCGGCGGACACCCTGAGCAGCCGGGAGATCTCCGACGCGGTGGGCGGCGCCGCGCACCGGGGCTCCTCCCTCTACACCCTGGACACCGACGCCCTGGCGGCGCTCGCCCCCGACGTGGTGCTGACCCAGGACCTGTGCGCCGTGTGCGCCGTCTCCTACGAGGGGGTCAGCCGGGCCGTGCGGGTGCTGGACGGCGGGCCGCAGGTGCTCAGCCTGGAGCCGCGCACCCTGGACGACGTACTGGACTGCCTGGTCCGCGTGGGCGAACTGCTGGGGGTGCGCGATACGGCCCTGGCACGCCGGGCCGCGCTCCGGGCCCGGCTGGACGCGGTCCGCGCGGCGACCGCGGGCCGTGCGCGGCCCCGGGTCGTGGCCATCGAGTGGCTGGACCCGCTCTGGCCCGCCGGGCACTGGGTGCCCGAACAGATCACGACCGCCGGCGGCGACCCGCTCCTCGCCGCACCGGGCGAGCACACCCGCCCGATGGACTGGCCGGCCGTCCTGGCCGCGCGCCCGGACGTACTCCTCCTCCTGCCGTGCGGCTTCCCCCCGCACCGCACCCTCGCCGAACGCGAGCTCCTCACCACCCTGCCCGGCTGGACCGACCTTCCGGCGGTCCGCACGGACCGGGTATGGGTCCTGGACGGCCCGGCGTACTTCAACCGCCCGGGCCCCCGGGTCGTACGCGGCGCGGAAGTCCTGGCCCACGTCCTCCACGACATCCGCTCCGGCGCCCCGGTCACCGATTCGGAGGCCTTCCGGCTGCCCCGTCAGTGACCGGCGAGGGCCGCGGCCAGTTGGGTGCGGGAGCGGACGCCGAGTTTGCGGTAGACGCGGCTGAGCATGCCCTCGACGGTTTTGACCGAGATGAACATGTGCTGGGCCGCCTGCTGGTTGGTGGCGCCCTGGCAGATCAGGTCCGCCAGGCGCGACTCGGATTCGGTCAGCCTGCCCGTGGCCGAGGCGGGGCCGGCCGCGCGGGCGAGGAGTTCGCGGGTGAGCTCCTGCCAGGGGCGGGCGCCCGTGTCCTCGAAGACGGCCATGGCCGCCTCCCAGGCCGCGCGGGCGGCGGCCTGGCGGCGGCGGGAGCGTTCGACCCGGCCCAGGGCCAGGAGCGTACGGGCCTCTTCGAGCGGCAGGCCCAGGCGGGCGAAGGCGGCCGCGGCCCCGCGGAGGACCTCGCTCGCCTCCTCCCCCGCGCCGGTGCGGGCCAGGAGGAGGCCCCGGGCCCGGTCCAGCGCCGAGCGGGGGCCGGAGTCGGGGCCCGGCGGGGTCGTGGTGGGGTGGGCCCGGGACAGGAGGGCGCGGGCCACGTCGAGGTGGCCCGCGCAGGTGAGGGCCTCCACGGCGTCCGGCTGCCAGCGGAACATGCCGGGGTCGGCCGACGGGACGTGCCGCTCCGCCTCGGCCACGGCCGAGAGAGAGGCGACCGCGCCTGTGACGTCCCCCGTGTGGAGCTGGACCGCGCCCATGATCCACAGGTTCCGTGAGACGTACAGTCCGTCGCCCTCCTCCTGCGAGGCCCGGGCACCGCAGGAGGCCGTCCGCAGGGCGGCCGCGAAGGATCCGGCGGCGCTCTGCGTCAGCGCCGCGGTGTACCAGGCGGGTCCCATGGACAGGCCCGCCGTGGTGGAGAGCCGTACGGCCTGATCGGCCCACGCGAGCGCGGGTCCGCACGCGCCGAGCCGGCTGTCGGCCTCCGCGAGGCTGCGCCATATGTCGACCAGGTCCTCGGCGTCGCCCTCGTGCTCGGCGAGGGCGAGGAGCTCGACGAGGCGTTCGCGCGCTTCCCGGAGACGGTCGTCGAAGACGGCGTGGCGGGCGGCCAGGTACTGGGCGCTGTTGCGGATGCCGGAGTGCTGGGGCGGAATCCCCAGGGCGAGCGCCCGGTCGAGGGTGCTGCCGGCGTCGTCGGCGGCGCCGAGGACCCGTTCCATCCGGGCGCGCATGGTCAGCGCGGCGGCCTGCAGGGGCCGGTGGCCGTCCGAGGCGGCGAGTTCGGCGGCCCGGGTGGCCGCGCGCAGGGCCCGTTCGGGGGCGGCGTGGGCGAGGTTGGCGGCGATGGCGGCGCGCAGCTCGACCGCGGCGAGGAGGCCGGGGTGGCCCGTCGCCAGTTCCCTGCACCGGGCCAGCAGCGGTTCCAGGTCGGCGAGGGCCTGGCCGTGGGCGTCGACGAGGGCGAGCAGTGCGGTGACCTGGTCGGCGGGCTCCGCCCGGGCGGCGGTCAGGGCGTCGGCCGCCTGCCGGGCGATGTCGACGGAGCCGGCGCAGGCCGCCTCCTGGGCGGCGTACGAGAGCCTGCGGACGCGCAGCCCGGACCGGTCCGGCGGGGTGATCTCCGCGGCGAGGAGGAACC
>NZ_JBSGXB010000454.1:0-4523 GCF_053609185.1 Streptomyces sp. NPDC054956
GACATGGACCGTTCGGGATGTTCGTCCCGGGGTCACCGTGATCTCGAGGCCCTCGGCCGTGCCGGTGTCGAGGCGGTCTTCGTACGCGATCCCGGCCATGTCTGCCTCCCCGTGTGTTTCCTGGGGCTGCTCCTCTAGCAGCATGGTCGGCACCCATGCGACATACGTCAATAATTACGCGAAATCCTGGACGTATGTACAAAGGTTTCACCGCGTGGGGGTGGGCATCAGCCGGGGATCGACCTGATCGGCTAGAAGGTCGAGGCGACGGACGGCCACATCGGAAGGACCGACAAGCATTCCGAGGGCGCGGCCGCGTCCTGCCTCGTCGTGGACACCGGGGCCTGGATCTTCGGCCAGCGCGTGCTCCTTCCCGCGGGCACCATCCGCCGGAGCCCAGCTACCTGGAACCGTTCGCCCGCTACTACGGCCGGCCCCACATGGAGCCGGTACTGAAGGAAAACCCGGTGCCCCGGACGACCGGGAAGGCTACAGTCGCCTCACGCGCCGCCGTGCAAGACGGCGCGTTCGCCGCCGAGTTGAGTGAGGAGAACCGGGCCATGTGCCGTCATCGAGCCGTCGCCTTCGTTCTCCCTTCGCGGTACGACGTGATCCCGGTGTCCGGGAACGCGCGGTGCCGGCTGCGCGGCCGCCACCGTATGCCCGTGACGCACGTCTGACCTCCGGGTTCCGCCCCGCTCCTCGCGCCGCCTCCGCACGTCCACCGCCCGGCCCCAACGGGCCGGCGCACGGCCGTGCTCGGACGCGGCGCACGGCGCGGGCGTATGCGGCCGGCCCCGAACCGGGGCCCGCCGGCCGTCAGGACCGACGGCCCGAGCTCTCCGTGTCCGGGAATCGCGCTGCCCCACCCCTGAACACGCGAAAGGCATCGGGCCATGCGCACCGACCGGCGAACCTTCACCACCGCTTCCCTCTCCACCACCCGCAACCTGGGCATCCTCGCGCACGTCGACGCGGGCAAGACCACGATCACCGAGCGGATCCTGTTCGCCACGGGCACCGTCCACAAGCGCGGCGAGGTCCACGAGGGCACCACCGTCACCGACTTCGACTCCCAGGAACGCGACCGCGGCATCACCATCTTCGCCGCGGCCGTGAGCTGTGGCTGGCGCGGTCACCGGCTCAACCTGATCGACACACCCGGCCACGTCGACTTCTCCGACGAGGTGGAGCGTTCGCTGCGCGTGCTCGACGGCGCGGTAGCCGTGTTCGACGCCGTCGCGGGCGTCGAGCCGCAGAGCGAATCGGTGTGGCGGCAGGCGGACCGGCACGGTGTGCCGCGGATCGCGTTCGTCAACAAGCTGGACCGGGCGGGCGCGGACCTGGACACGGCGGTCGCGTCGATCCGGGAACGGCTGAGCACCGTCCCGCTGGTGGTCCAACTGCCCATCGGGCGGGAGGACGAGTTCACCGGCGTGGTCGACCTCCTGGGGATGCGCGCGCTGGTCTGGCACACCGGGTCCGATACGTGCGAGACCGGACCGGTTCCGGAGCAGCTACGGGAGGAAGCCGGGCGCCGGCGCCGGACGTTGGAGGAGACGGTGGCCGAACTCCACCCGGCCGCGCTGGAGGAGTTCTGCGCGACGGCGGCCCTGACCGAGCGGACCCTGGCCGGCGCACTGCGCGACCTGACCCTGAGCGGTGACGGCGTCGTGGTGCTGTGCGGCTCGGCCTACCGCAACCGGGGCGTCGAACCGCTGCTCGACGCGGTCCTGGCGTACCTGCCCTCGCCCGCCGACGTACCGGCCGTACGCGGCACGCTCGACGGGACGGCCGACGGCACGGAGCTGGAGCGCGGCCCGGACCCGGCGGAGCCCTTCACGGCCCTGGCGTTCAAGGTGGCGGCGACGGCGACCGGGCGGCTCACGTACCTGCGCGTGTACGCGGGCACGGCACGCAAGGGGGAGACGGTACTCGACGCCGGCGCGGGCCGGACCGAGCGGATCGGCCGGATCCTGCGCGTACAGGCCGACCGGCACGAGGAGATGGAGGAGGTGACGGCCGGTGACATCGTCGCCGTGGTCGGGCTGAAGAACGTACGCGCCGGGGCGACCCTGTGCGCGCCGACGGCACCCGTGGTGCTCGAACCGCCCCTGGTGGCCGAGCCGGTGGTGACGGTGGCGGTGGAGGCCCGGCGCAGTACCGACGTCGGCCGGCTCTCGTCGGCACTGGCGCGGCTCGCCGTCGAGGACCCCTCCCTGGTGGTGCGGTCCGATCCGGAGACCGGCCAGACCGTTCTGTCCGGGATGGGCGAACTCCATCTGGAGGTCGCGGTGGAGAAGATCCGCCGCGACCACGGGCTCGACGTCACCGTCGGACGGCCGCAGGTCTCCTACCGGGAGACCGTGGTGCGCGGCGTGACGGGCCTGGTGTACCGGCACGTCAAACAGGACGGCGGCGCGGGCCAGTTCGCGCACGTCGTGGTGGATGTGGAACCGAGGAAGGAGGCGGGCATGGAGTTCAGGTCCACGGTCGTCGGCGGCCGTGTGCCCCAGGAGTACGTGCGCGCCGTGGAGGCCGGCTGCCGGGACGCCCTCGCCGAGGGCCCGCTGGGCGGTTACCCGGTGACCGGGCTGCTGGTCACGCTCACCGACGGCGCGACCCACTCCAAGGACTCCTCTGAGATGGCGTTCCGGGCGGCGGGCCGGTTCGCGCTGCGCGAGGCGCTGCGGGCCAGCGTGATGGAGCTCCTGGAGCCGGTCGTGGAGGTCACGGTCACCGTTCCCGAGGACGCGGTCGGCGGGGTGCTCGGCGATCTCGCCGCCCGCCGGGGGCGGGTCGCGGGCTCCACGTCCCAGGCCGGTACCGCGGTGGTCACGGCGGCCGTTCCCCTGGCCGAACTGTTCGGGTACGCGTCCGGGCTCCGCGGCCGGACCCGGGGCCGGGGCACCTTCACCACCCGTCCGGCCGTGCCCGCGGCCGTACCGCGGTCGGTGGCCGAGGCGGTCCTGGCCGACCGCTAGCCGTAGGGAGGGCGGCTCAGCCGTGATGCGGTGCTGAGCCGCCCTGTCACCGAGGGTCCGTACGCGAGGTGTCGCCGCGCCCGCCTCGCTCACCGTCCGGACGCCTGGACTCGTGCGCCCCGTGGTAGGAGCGCCGGAACAGGCCGGATGATCGGGGCGCCCTGTGCCTGCCACCCGCCGATGGCCGTGGATCCTCCGGTGCCTCCGGTGCCTCCGGTGCCGGCGGTGCCGAGGGCGGAGGGTCGGAGGAGGCGGGTGACAGCACGGACTTGCGGTGCCGCAGGTCGTAGAGCGCGGCCGCCGTGACCCGGAAGGACACGAGTATCCCGGCGGTCACGGCGAAGGGGGCCAACCACAGCCCGGGTGCGATCGTGCCGTCCGCGAGACCGACCACCGCTGTCAGCGCCGCGGTGCCGATGAAGCAGCACATGGCGACGTGCACGCGCTGTCGGAACACGGTGTCGTGCGGCGCGAGGGCGGCTCCGGCCATGCCCAGAACGAACAGCGCCAGCCCCGTCGACCCGGCCAGGGCCAGCGGCGTGGGCGACGTGGAGAAGGTGAGGAACCGGCCCGTGACGACGAGGGCCCAGGCCGTCACCCCGAGGGTCGTCAGATGGCACAGGACGAGCAGCGAGGGCCGCATGGGAGAGGACGCGGCGGTCACGGTGCCGGGTCCGTGGGCGGCGCGCGCCGGGGGCCGTGGGCCGCGGAGCGGCCGGGAGCGGGAGCGCCGGGAGAGGAGCAGGCACACGGCGCCGAGGAGCGGAAGGCCGAGGACCACCGCGTAGCGGTACGGAGCGGTGGCCGCCGGAAGCGCCGTGGGGAACCAGGCGAGAGGGACGAGCGCCCCGTGCACGCCGGTCAGGAGCAGGGCGGGCCGCCGGCGCAGCGCCAACGCCTCGGTGCCGAGGACCAGGAGCGTGCAGAGGCCGAGGGACGCGGCGGAGGTCAACGCCAGGCCGAGGAGCGCCGAATCGGTGAGCGCCTGCCACAGCATGACGGGCTTCCCGTCCGTGGCGTACTCGTCGGTGATCGGTCCGGGATGGAGCAGGAAGCCCAGACCCAGTCCGGCCCAGAGGCAGGCCGCCAGTCCGGCCAGTCGGGTGGCCAGGCGGCGGCTTCCGCAGCGCAGGCCGCCCCAGGCGAGGACCGAGTACCGCATGCCCAGGCCGATGAGGGCTCCGGCCACGAGGAGCAGCGGCAGCGTGGCCCAGACGTACACCGGCCGGAGCGTGTGCAGGTCGGCCAGTTCGAGGAAGCCGTGGCGGAGCCCGAACAGCGTGATGTCGAAGCTGTGCTCCAGTACGAGGTTCACGGCGGAGGCGAGGATGCAGCCGATCAGGGCGGCTTCCCAGCCGGTGAACTCGTCGGCGAGCTCGGGACGGACCAGCGTCGCCCTCCTGCGGGCGAGGGCGGGATGGGTGGCGAAGGGCCAGGCCGAGGTCTCGCTCCCCTTGTCGCGGCGGCCCTCGGCCAGCCGGCCGAGGAACCCGTCGAGTGCCTGCCGCCCGGTCGCCCCACTGCTGGTCTCGTCGGCGC
>NZ_JBSGXB010000455.1:0-4519 GCF_053609185.1 Streptomyces sp. NPDC054956
CCCGAGCGCAGCGCGCTCGGGTCCGGGGTCCTGTGCGTCGTGCGGGCTTCAGCAGCCTTCGAGTCACTTTGAAGAGCGGGCCTCCACCCTGGCCCGACCGACAAAGCCCGTTGGCTTCCCTTTGGAGGGTCCGTGTCCCTGCGCCTGTTCACCTCGGAGTCCGTGACCGAAGGCCACCCCGACAAGATCGCCGACAGGATCAGCGACACCATCCTCGACGCGATCCTGCGGGACGACGCCACGGCCCGTGTCGCCGTGGAAACCCTGATCACCACCGGCCAGGTGCACGTGGCCGGAGAGGTCACCACCAGTGCCTACGCCGATATCCCCGCCCTCGTCCGCGCGGCGGTCCTGGACATCGGCTACGACTCCTCCGCCAAGGGCTTCGACGGCGCCTCGTGCGGCGTGTCGGTGTCCATCGGCGCGCAGTCCCCGGACATCGCGCAGGGTGTCGACACCGCGTACGAGAAGCGGGTCGAAGGCGATGAGGACGAGCTCGACAAGCAGGGCGCCGGCGACCAGGGCCTGATGTTCGGCTACGCGACCGACGAGACGCCGGAGCTGATGCCGCTTCCCATCCACCTCGCGCACCGGCTCTCGCGCCGGCTGGCCGAGGTCCGCAAGGACGGGACGATCCCGTACCTGCGTCCCGACGGCAAGACCCAGGTCACCATCGAGTACGACGGCGACAAGGCCGTCCGCCTCGACACGGTCGTCATCTCCTCGCAGCACTCGTCCGACATCGACCTCGAGGCCCTCCTCGTCCCGGACATCCGCGATTTCGTGGTCGAGCACGTCCTCGCCCAGCTGGCCGGTGACGGCATCAAGCTGGAGACCGAGGGCTACCGCCTGCTGGTCAACCCGACCGGCCGCTTCGAGATCGGCGGCCCGATGGGCGACGCGGGTCTGACCGGCCGCAAGATCATCATCGACACCTACGGCGGCATGGCCCGTCACGGCGGCGGCGCCTTCTCGGGCAAGGACCCGTCCAAGGTCGACCGCTCCGCCGCGTACGCGATGCGCTGGGTCGCCAAGAACGTCGTCGCCGCGGGTCTGGCCTCGCGTTGCGAGGTCCAGGTCGCGTACGCGATCGGCAAGGCCGAGCCCGTGGGCCTCTTCGTCGAGACCTTCGGCACCCACAAGGTGGACGTGGCGAAGATCGAGGACGCGATCGGCCAGGTCTTCGACCTGCGTCCGGCCGCGATCATCCGCGACCTCGACCTGCTCCGCCCCATCTACGCCCAGACCGCCGCGTACGGCCACTTCGGCCGCGAGCTGCCCGACTTCACCTGGGAACGCACCGACCGCGCGCAGCAGCTGCGCGCGATCGCCGGACTCTGAAGCCGCCCCGACGAGCGACACGCGGCCGCCACACCGTGCCGGCAGAGGAGAGCAGAGATGCGTATCGCAGTGACAGGTTCCATCGCCACAGATCATCTGATGGCCTTCCCCCGGAAATTCTCCGATCAGCTCATCCCCGAGCAGCTGGACAAGATCTCGCTCTCGCTGCTGACGGACGAACTCGAGATCCGCCACGGCGGCGTCGCCGCCAACATCGCCTTCGGGCTCGGCTCGCTCGGTCTGTCGCCGCTGCTGGTCGGCGCCGCCGGGGTGGACTTCTCCGACCACCAGATCTGGCTCAAGGCACACGGCGTCGACACCGACGGCGTGCGCATCAGCGCGAACCTGCACACCGCCCGCTTCGTGTGCGCCTCCGACACCGAGCAGAACCAGATCGGCTTCTTCTACGCCGGTGCGATGGCCGAGGCGCACGAGATCGACCTGGGCGAACTCGTCGGGCGCACCGGTGCCGTCGACCTGGTCGTCGTCTCCCCCAACGACCCGGCGGCGATGCTGCGCCACACCGCGGACTGCGTCGAACTGGAGATCCCGTTCGTCGCCGACCCCTCGCAGCAGCTGGCCCGGCTGGAGCGGGACGAGGTGCGCGCGCTGCTCGACGGCCCGCTCTACCTGTTCACCAACGCGTACGAGTCCGTGCTCATCCAGGAGCGCTCCGGCTGGACCGAGCGGCAGATCCTGGCGCGCGTCGGGACCTGGGTCACCACGCACGGCGCCGAGGGCGTGCGCATCGCCGGCGCCGACGCGGCGCCGCTGAGCGTGGCCCCGCTGCCCGGCGTCGAGACGGTCGACCCGACCGGTGCGGGCGACGCCTTCCGGTCCGGGTTCCTGGCCGCGCTGGCCTGGGGTCTGGGCCACGAGGACGCGGCCCGGCTGGGCAGCGGGGTCGCGGCACTGGCCCTGGAGTCCCGCGGCACCCAGGAGTACGAGCTGGACGCCGGGGCGCTCCTGGACCGGCTGACCGCCGGCTACGGCGCCGACGCGGTCCGCCACCTCGTCCCCCACCTGCGGGCACTGTGATGGCGGGGGAACCGGACCGGGTGGCCGCCCTGCGCGAGGCGTTCGCCTCGCGGGTGGTGGTGGCCGACGGGGCGATGGGAACGATGCTCCAGGCGCAGGACCCGACCATGGAGGACTTCCAGCAGCTGGAGGGCTGCAACGAGGTCCTGAACGTGACGCGCCCGGACATCGTGGCGAACGTGCACCGCGAGTACTTCGCGGCCGGCGTGGACTGCGTGGAGACCAACACCTTCGGCACGAACTACGCGGCGCTCGCCGAGTACGACATCGCCGACCGCAACCACGAACTGTCCGTGGCGGGCGCCCGCATCGCCCGTGAGGTCGCCGACGAGTTCACCGCCTCGACGGGACAGCAGCGCTGGGTCCTGGGCTCGATGGGCCCGGGCACCAAGCTCCCGACCCTCGGTCACATCGACTACGCGACCATCCGCGACGCCTACCAGACCAGCGCCGAGGGCCTGATCGCGGGCGGCGCCGACGCACTGCTCGTGGAGACCAGTCAGGACCTGCTGCAGACCAAGTCCTCGATCGTCGGAGCCCGCCGGGCCATGGACGCGCTGGGGATCTCGGTTCCGCTGATCTGCTCGGTGACGGTGGAGACCACCGGCACGATGCTGCTCGGCTCGGAGATCGGCGCGGCGCTCACCGCCCTGGAACCCCTGGGCATCGACATGATCGGCCTGAACTGCGCGACCGGTCCGGCCGAGATGAGCGAGCACCTGCGCTACCTCGCCCGGAACTCGCGGATCCCGCTCTCCTGCATGCCCAACGCCGGCCTGCCCGTCCTGGGCAAGAACGGCGCGCACTACCCGCTGTCCGCGGCCGAGCTCGCCGACGCCCAGGACGGTTTCGTACGGGACTACGGCCTCTCCCTGGTCGGTGGCTGCTGCGGCACCACCCCCGCGCACATGAAGGCCGTCGTGGAGCGGGTACGGGGCCTCGTCCCCGGGGCGCGTGATCCCCGGCCGGAGCCGGGTGCCGCCTCCCTCTACTCCACGGTCCCGTTCCGCCAGGACGCCTCGTACCTCGCGATCGGCGAGCGGACGAACGCGAACGGGTCGAAGAAGTTCCGCGAGGCCATGCTGGAGGCCCGCTGGGACGACTGCGTGGAGATGGCCCGCGACCAGATCCGCGAGGGCGCGCACCTCCTCGACCTGTGCGTGGACTACGTCGGCCGTGACGGCGTCGCCGACATGCAGGAGCTGGCCGGCCGCTTCGCCACGGCCTCCACGCTGCCGATCGTCCTGGACTCCACCGAGCTTCCCGTCCTGCGGGCCGGCCTGGAGAAGCTGGGCGGCCGCGCCGTCATCAACTCCGTCAACTTCGAGGACGGCGACGGCCCGGAGTCGAGGTTCTCGCAGGTTTCGAAGCTGGCCGTCGAGCACGGCGCCGCGCTGATCGCGCTGACCATCGACGAGGAGGGCCAGGCCCGCACCGTCGAGCACAAGGTCGCCATCGCCGAACGCCTCATCGACAACCTGACCACGAACTGGGGGGTGCGCGAGTCGGACATCCTCATCGACACGCTCACCTTCACGATCTGCACCGGCCAGGAGGAGTCCCGCAAGGACGGCATCGCCACGATCGAGTCGATCCGCGAGCTCAAGCGCCGCCATCCGGACGTCCAGACCACCCTGGGCCTGTCGAACATCTCCTTCGGCCTCAACCCGGCCGCCCGCATCGTCCTGAACTCCGTGTTCCTGGACGAGTGCGTCAAGGCGGGCCTGGACTCGGCGATCGTGCACGCGTCGAAGATCCTGCCGATCGCCCGCCTGGACGAGGAGCAGGTCAAGGTCGCCCTCGACCTGGTCTACGACCGGCGCGCCGAGGGCTACGACCCGCTGCAGAAGCTCATGGAGCTGTTCGACGGAGTCAACACCAAGTCGATGAAGGACGGCCGCGCCGAGGAACTCCTCGCCCTGCCGCTGGACGAGCGCCTGCAGCGCCGGATCATCGACGGCGAGAAGAACGGCCTCGAAGCGGACCTCGACGAGGCGTTGCAGACCCGCCCCGCCCTCGAGATCGTCAACGACATCCTGCTCGAAGGCATGAAGGTCGTCGGCGAGCTGTTCGGCTCCGGCCAGATGCAGCTCCCGTTCGTCCTGCAGTCCGCCGAGGTCATGAAGACGGCGGTCGCCTA
>NZ_JBSGXB010000456.1:0-4499 GCF_053609185.1 Streptomyces sp. NPDC054956
CCGGTCGACCGGGGCGGGCCCTTCCCACGTGCGGGGAGGCCTCAGTTGTGGCCGAACTTCTTTTCCTTGCGCTTGCCGGCCATGTGCATCGGACTCGGCGCCGAGGACGGGGAGGGCGCGGGCGCGGATTCCATCGAGGTCTTCGACGGATCCTGCGATGCCGTGCGGTCCTGTGACTTGGCGGGCTGCTGGCGGTTCTTGTTCTTGGCCATGGGAAGCCTCCGTGGGGGTTGTAGGGGCCAGGGCCGCCTTCACACTCACACAACGCCGCATACCGCGCATTTTGGATCATTACCCCGCGTAGTCGAAGGCCCTCCCGCGCGGCCCCGCCAGATCCGCCACGCCGATGATCGAGTTCCGGCCGTCAACGCCCTTGCGGTCGGGCAGACTCGGGGGACCCGCCGAGAAACACACCAGAGGACCCCCAGGGAAGAGGGTGGTACGCGTGGACCGCTGCGTCGTCCTGGTGGACGCCGGCTATCTGCTGGGCGCCGCCGCGAGCCTTCTCGCAGGGGAGCCCTCACGCTCCCGCATCACCGTGGACCATGCGGCCCTCATCCAGGGCCTGCGCGAGCGGGCCGAGGCCGATACCGAGCAGCCGCTCCTGCGGATCTACTGGTTCGACGGCGCACCCGACCGGGTGCCCCAGCCCGAACACCGCCGGCTGCGCGTCATGCCCCGCGTCACCGTCCGGCTCGGCGCCCTGACCCGAAGCGACGGCCGGTGGGCCCAGAAGGGCGTCGACGCGGCCATGCACGCCGAGCTCACCGAGCTGGCCCGCAACCGCGCCTGCTCGGACGTCGTACTCGTCACCGGTGACGGAGACCTGCTGCCCGGCCTGATGTCCGCCAAGGAACACGGGGTCGCCGTCCACCTGTGGGCCGTCCAGGCCGCCGACGGCGACTACAACCAGTCCGAGGACCTCGTCGCCGAAGCCGACGAACGTCGCGTCCTGGACCGCACCTGGATCACCCGCGCCGTCCGCGCCCGCGACCTCACCGGACTGTGCACCCCCGCGCCGGCCCCGCGCCCCGAGATCGCCGCGATCCTCTCCGCCCCGCTGCCCGAGGCCGCCCTCGCCGAGGCCGCGCGCGGCAACGGAAACCGGGCGCCGGCGCCCGTGGAACCCGAGGAGGGCGGCGTACCCGCCCCGGCGTCACCCACCACCGCCAACGGCAAGACCGTCCCCACCCCGAAGGACCTCGCCGGCGCCCTGCGCGCACCCGGCGCCGCCGCACCCACCCCCGCCGCGGTCCAGGGCCTCGGCGCCGCACCGGCCGGCAGCGCCCTGCGCTGGTCCTCCGACAAGGGCTGGATCGACCGCGCCGGCCCCCTCGGCGAACCCGCCGAGACCGCCTCGCTGCCCACCCTCGCCCAGCTCACCTCCGCCGAACAGCGCTGGGCGGACCGCGAGGAGGACATCACCACCGTCGGCGGCGACCCCTTCGAGGTCGGCCAGGTCTTCGCCCGGCGCTGGATGGAACGCCTCCCCGAGACCGTCCACCTGCAGAAGCTCGCCACCATGTACCCGCGCATCCCGCACCGGATCGACGGGGAGCTGCTGCGCTACGCCGCCCGGTTCGGGCTCCTCGCCCACAAGGACGACCAGATCGACGAGCACGACCGCTACGCCATCCGTGCCGGGTTCTGGCGCGAGATCGACGTCAGGGCGGCCGCCGAACACGTGGCCGCCTCCGGCACGGCGTCCCCGCAGGTCCCCGCCGCCCCCGCGGGCCCGGCGGCCGCGGCCCTGGCCGTCCCGGCGGCCCCGGCAGCCGAGTAGGAGCCGGAACCCCGTAGGCTGCTCCCTCGTGAGTACGGGCACAGCACAGAGCGATACGGGCACGGCAGCGGCCGCGGGAGCGGCCCCCGACGTGGTCTGCGCGGTGCGTGACCTGGTCAAGACGTACCCCGCGGTCCGCGGACGGCGCGGGGCCCCCGCCCTGCCCGAGACCCGCGCCACCGACGGGATCTCCCTGGACGTGCGGCGCGGCGAGATCTTCGGCCTGCTCGGACCCAACGGCGCCGGCAAGTCCACCCTGGTCCGCCAGCTCACCGGGCTGATGCGGCCCGACGCGGGCTCGGTGACCCTGCTCGGCCACGACCTCGTGCGCCACCCCGAGCGGGCCTCCCGGCTGCTGTCCTACCTCGGGCAGGAGTCCACCGCCCTCGACGAGCTCACCGTGTCCCTGGCCGCCGAGACCACCGGCCGGCTGCGCGGGCTCGGCCTGCGCGAAGCGCGGGCCGCGCGGGACTCCGTACTGGAGGAGCTCGGGCTGACCGAGATCGCCGGGCGGCCCCTGAAGAAGCTCTCCGGCGGACAGCGGCGCCTGGCCTGCTTCGCCGCCGCACTGGTGGGGGAGCGGCCCGTACTCGTCCTCGACGAGCCCACGACCGGGATGGACCCGGTGGCCCGGCGGGCCGTCTGGACCGCCGTCGACCGCCGCCGCGCCGAGACCGGCGCCACCGTGCTGCTGGTCACCCACAACGTCATGGAGGCCGAGACCGTCCTCGACCGGGTCGCCGTCATCGACCAGGGCCGGGTCATCGCCTGCGACACCCCGGCCGGGCTGAAGGCCCAGGTCTCCGACGAGGTCCGCCTGGAACTCGTCTGGCGCACCGCGCCGCCGCTGGACCTCCCGGAGGTCGCCGCGCTGGCCGCGTCCGCCACCGAATCGGGACGGCGCTGGGTGCTGCGCCTCGGACCCGACGAGGCGCGGGCGGCGGTGGCCGCCGTCACCGGCGGCCCGGCCTTCGCCGCGCTCGACGACTTCACGCTGGCGACGCCGAGCCTGGAGGACGTGTACCTCGCACTGGGCGGACGTACGTCGAAGGGACTGGTGAAGGCGTGAGCTCCACTGCCACGGACGCGGCCACGGCCCCCGCCGCCACGGGCCCGGCGTACGCCCCGGACCCGCTGGCTCCGCGCGCCCGGTTCTTCCCGGCCCTCGCCGCCGTCTACCGGGCGCAGCTGTCCCGGGCGCGGGTCTCGCGCATCCCGCTGCTGTTCGTCGCCACCTTCCAGTCCGTCGGAATCATGATCCTGATGCGCGGCGTGGTCGACGGGGGCTCCGAGGCGCGCGCCGTCGTCGCCGGGTCCTCCGTGCTGGTCGTCGCCTTCGTCGCGCTGAACCTGCTCGCCCAGTACTTCGGACAGCTCCGGGCGAGCGGCGGGCTCGACCACTACGCCACCCTGCCGGTGCCGCCCGCCTCGGTCGTGCTCGGCGCGGCCGCCGCGTACGCCTCCTTCACGCTGCCGGGCACCCTGGTCACGGCCGTCTTCGGATCCGTGCTGTTCGGGCTCCCGATGGGCGGACTGTGGATCCTGGCGGCCGTCGTACCGCTGGCCGGGGCCGCGCTCGCCGGGCTCGGCGCGGCGCTCGGCCTGCTCGCGCCCCGGCAGGAGCTGGCCACGCTCGCCGGACAGCTCGGCATGTCCGCCGCGCTGCTGCTGGGCGTACTGCCGCCCGAGCGGATGCCCGACCTCATCGTGTGGGCGCGCGACCTGCTGCCGTCCACGTACGGGGTGGAGGCCTTCGCCCGTACCTTCGAGCCGCACCCGGACTGGGCGGCTGTCCTCCTCGACCTCGGCGTGTGCGGGGCCGTCGGCGTCCTGTCCCTGGCCGTGGCGACCTGGGCGTACCGGCGCGCGGCCGTCCGCTGACGCCCGGGGCGGCCGACCCCGCCCTTCGTTCGAGGACCTGGCACGATGTGGGGGTGACCGAAGCCGTGACCCCCTATGACAAGGCCGACCAGCCCCCGCTGCCGTCGCCCTCGCCTTTCCCTGCGCCTTCGAACGAGCCGGAGCCCGCGGTCTCCGCGGCCGACGTCCGGGACGGGGCCGCCATCGCCCTCGTCGTGGGCGTGGCCGGCCTGCTGCTCGGGGTGCTGTGGGCATGGCTCGCGCCGCGCGTGCAGTACGTCTCGAACGGGGAGGCGGTGTTCCTGAAGAACACCGAGAGCGAGGCGCGCATCGGGGCCGACGCGACGTTCTTCCTGCTGTCGGCCGGGCTCGGTGTGCTGAGCGCCGTCGCGGTCTTCCTGTGGCGCAGGCGCGGTGGCGTCCCGCAGGTCGTCGGGCTCGTGGCCGGATCGGCGTTCGCCGCGGTGGTGGGGTGGCGGTTCGGGCTGTGGCTCGGCCCCTCCTCGGACCTGGTGGCGGTCGCCCGGCGGGCGGGCAAGGGGGTTCCCTTCGATGCGCCGCTGGAGCTCATGGCGCACGGGACGCTGCTCGTCTGGCCGATGACCGCGGTGATCGTCCATCTGGCGCTGACGGCGATGTGGGGGCCGCGGGAGCCCGCGCCGGCGCTGTCGATGACCTGGCCCGCAGCGGGCTACTACGCAGCCCCCGGCACCCCCGGCCAGTCCCCGGCGGCCCCGGGCGCGGACCCGGCGGCTCCCGGTGCCCCGGACCCGTCGCCCGGCACGGAGCCTCCCCGCCCGTAGCCCGACCGGTACGGCGGACCCTGCGGGGGCTTGTCCCCTACCCGCCCTTCCCC
>NZ_JBSGXB010000457.1:0-4449 GCF_053609185.1 Streptomyces sp. NPDC054956
CGGTCGGGTCCTCCGTGGAGTCGGGGTCGCCGGCGCTCATCTAGGAGGAGTTGCGGAGCGGTTACGCCAACTGCCCGAACCAGTGCGCCACTTACACCCATGTGGGTGACTTGATGCGAGCGGGCGGTGACGTACGGTTCGCTTCATGATCGACCGTTCCGCCCCGCGCGGGGTGCTTCGCACCAGGTGGCGCCGCCTCCCGGCTCCGGAGCCGCGCGGCGCGGCCCGCGTCCCGGCCGCCCTTCCCGTACGTCCCAGGACCGGCCGACTCCTCGTCCTGGCCACCGTGTTCGTCTGCGCCGCCTGCGGGCTCGTATACGAGCTGGAACTGCTCGCCCTCGGCTCGTACCTGATCGGCGACTCCGTCACCCAGGCGTCGGTCGTGCTGTCCGTCATGGTCTTCGCGATGGGCGTGGGCTCCCTGCTCGCCAAGGCCCTGCGCGACCGCCCCGCCTTCGGCTTCGCCGCCATCGAGGCGGCCCTCGCCCTCCTCGGCGGCCTTTCCGCGATGGCGCTCTACGCGAGCTTCGCCTGGCTCGGCGAATCGCGGCCCGCGCTCGTCGCGTTCTCCTTCGCCATCGGCGTCCTCATCGGCGCCGAGATCCCGCTCCTGATGGTCCTGATCCAGCGGATCCGCAGACAGGACGCGGGCGGCGCCGTCGCCGACCTGTTCGCCGCGGACTACGTCGGCGCGCTCGTCGGCGGCCTCGCCTTCCCCTTCCTGCTCCTGCCCGTCCTCGGCCAGCTCACCGGCGCCATGCTCACCGGCACCGTCAACGCCACCGTCGGCGGCGGGCTCGTCCTGTGGCTGTTCCGCCGCGACCTCAGCCGCCGAGCCCGCTGGCTGCTCGTCGCCGCCAACCTCTCCGTCCTCGCCGTGCTGGCCTGCGCCACCGTCCTCGCCGACGACTTCGAACGCGTCGCCCGCCGCGCCGTCTACGGCGGCGAGGTGCGCGTGGCCGTCCAGACCGGAGTCCAGGAACTCGTCCTCACCGGGCCCCCGACCGGCTCGCCGCGCTCCCTCGACCTCTTCCTCGACGGCCGCCTGAGGGTCAGCGGCTACGACGAGTACCGCTACCACGAGGCCCTCGTGCACCCCGCCATGACCGGCCCGCACACCCGCGTCCTGATCCTCGGCGGCGGGGACGGGCTCGCCGCCCGCGAGGTGCTGCGCTACCGCGACGTCGCCTCCGTCACCGTCGTCGAGCTCGACCCCGGAGTCGTGCGGCTCGCCCGCACCGACCCGATGCTCTCCGCGCTCAACGCCCGGGCGTACGAGGACCCGCGGCTCGCGGTCGTCAGCCAGGACGCCTTCCGCTGGCTCCGCGGACCCGCCGCCCGCGCCCGCTTCGACGTCATCGTCTCCGACCTGCCCGACCCCGGGATCACCCCCAGCACGAAGCTGTACTCGCAGGAGTTCTACGGGCTGGCCGCGCGGGCCCTGCGCCCCGGCGGGCGGCTCGCCGTCCATGCCGGACCGCTCGCCACCAGGCCCCGTACGTACTGGACCGTCGAGGCCACCCTGCGCGCCGCCGGCCTCAGCACCGCCCCCTACAGCGCGGGCGGCCGCCTCTCGGGCTTCGCCGCCGGGCCCGACCGGGTGCTCGGCGCCGCCGCCACCGCCCCGCCCGCGCAGGACTGGGGCTTCGTCCTGGCCGCCCGCGAGGGCGTCCCCCGGCTGCGCGTGGACCGGGACACGCCCGCCCTGCGCTCGCTGTCCACGCAGTCCCTCGACGACTCCGGCCGCGACGCCGAACGGGTCCGCGTACCGGACCTGCCGCCGTCGACGCTCCCGCACCCGAGGTACTCGTAGCGGCGCGCCCGCCCGCCCGCACGGCCCTCGCTCCGCATCGACTTCGCCGCCTCACTGACGGGGAGCGGCCGCGTCGGTAGGCTCGACCGCATGGAGCATCAGGTGTTCGTTCCGGTCCCCGCCGTCGACGTCCGCGCCGTGCTGCGCGATCCCGCCCGGGTGGCGCGCTGCGTGCCGGGGCTCCAGCAGGACGCCGACACCGAGGCGGGGCCGGTGTCCGGACGGCTCAAGGTGCGCGTCGGCGGGCACACCGTGACCTACCGGGGCGCGCTGTCCGTCACCGAGCACGGCCCCGACCACTTCGCGGTCGCCGGTGAGGGCACGGAGGTGCGGGGCAGCGGCACCGTGAAGCTCTCCCTCGTCCTGCGCCTGACCGAGGCAGACGGCGGCACCCGCCTGGAGTTCACCGCCGAGGGCGCCGCCGACGGCCGCGCCGCCTCCTTCGCCCCCGAAGCGGCCGCCACCGCCGCGCACCGCCTCCTGGACCGGGCCGCCGGACACCTGGCGGCACTCGCGGCCCCGGCCGAGGGGCCCGACGCCTTCACCGCGGACGAGGGCGCGGACGTCACCGCGAGCGCGGCCGCCGACGCACAGGCCGACACCGCTGAGACCGATACGGCTGAAGACGTGGACGCCGGCCTGGACGCGGACCTGGACACCGGTCCCACCCCCGACGACGGCCTCGACATCACCGAGGTCACCGCGTCCGTGTTCGACACCGAGGTCCCGCCCCCGTCACTGGACCCCTTCCTGGACGGCACCTTCGACGGCGCACCCGGCCTCGGGGACCTCGCCGGCCCCCCGCGCCCGCCCGCCGAGGCCGCCCACGCCCGCCGCACGATGATCGGCCGCAGCGCGGAGGAGGTCGACCACGCCCCGCCGCGCGGCCGCTACGCCCCCGTCCCCGCCCCCACCTCCGCCACCGCGGGCGCCAACCTCCGCTGGCTCGCCCCGGCCGCCGCCGTGGCGGTCGCCTCGGCGGTCCTCCTGGGCCGGGCCCTGCGCCGCCGCCGCTGACGGGCCCGCGCGGATCGCCCGGACCGGCCGCGGCTGACTAAGGTCAGGGCATGAGTACGCAACTGCGCGCCGGCGGCGCCGAGGTGACCATCGACCAGGAGAACGGCTGCCGGATCAGCAGTCTGCGCATCGACGGGACGGAGCTGCTGCGGCAGGGCGAGCACTACGGCTCCTTCCCGATGGTCCCGTGGTGCGGGCGCACCCGCAACGGGCAGTTCCAGGACGGCGCGACCCTGCACCAGCTGCCGCTCAACCACCCCCCGCACGCCATCCACGGCTTCGGCCGCGACGCCGCCTGGCGCCGCGCCCGCGCGACCGCCACGGAGGCCGCGTTCACGTACCCGCTCGCCGACCCGTGGCCGTACGAGGGCCTGGTCACCCAGATCTTCGAGCTCGGCGAGGACGCGCTGACCCTGACCATGGGCGTGGAGACGTACGGGGACTCCTTCCCGGCGCAGGCCGGCTGGCACCCCTGGTTCCACCGCAACCTCGGCAACGGCGGCGAGGACGTGCGCATCGACTTCACCGCCGCCTGGCAGGAGGAGCGCGGCGAGGACCACCTGCCCACCGGCAACCGCATCGACCCCAAGCCCGGGCCGTGGGACGACTGCTTCGGCATGCCCTACGGAGTCGACGTCACCCTCACGTGGCCCGGCGCGCTGGAGTTGAAGGTCGCCAGCCGCTCCGAATGGGTGGTCGTCTACGACGAGGAGCCCGAGGCCGTCTGCGTGGAACCGCAGTCCGGCCCGCCGAACGGCCTGAACTCCCTCCCGCGGCTGGTCACCCCGGTGGACCCGCTGGAGATCTCCACCACGTGGAGCTGGCGACGCCTGCGCTAGGGCGTCTCTTCCGGAGGGTCCCGCTGCGCCCGCGCGGCGCGCCGCGCAATTAAGCTCGTGCCCATGAGTGACGTACGCGATGAGCTTCTGCAGCAGATCAAGGACAAGGCCGTCGTGCACGGCAAGGTGATCCTCTCCTCCGGCCTCGAGGCCGACTACTACATCGACCTCCGCCGGGTGACCCTCGACGGCAAGGCGGCCCCCATGGTCGGCCAGGTCATGCTCGACCTCACCGCCGACCTGGAGTTCGACTGCGTCGGCGGCCTGACCCTGGGCGCCGACCCCGTCGCCACCTCGATGCTGCACGCCTCCGCCGCGCGCGGCGAGGTCCTGGACGCCTTCGTCGTCCGCAAGGCGCAGAAGGCGCACGGCATGCAGCGCCGCATCGAGGGCACCGACGTGAAGGGCAAGCGCTGCCTGGTCGTCGAGGACACCTCGACCACCGGCGGCTCCCCGCTGACCGCCGTCGAGGCGGTCCGCGAGGCCGGCGGCGAGGTCGTCGCCGTCGCGACGATCGTCGACCGCGGTGCGGCCGACGCGATCGCCGCGGCCGGCCTGCCCTACCTCACGGGCTACCAGCTGGAGGATCTCGGCCTCTGAGAAGGGCGGGGAGTTTCGCGCAACTGGTGACTTAGGTCCCCAGCCCGCGCCGCGGAACACCCGAATCCGTTCTGACCTGGGCTTTTGTGGCCGGGCGGAGTGTTTCACGTGAAACACAACGCCCCGCCGCCACCCAGTTGGGGCGCCACAGTGGTTGGTGGTTTCGGCGGGTGTGGAAAG
>NZ_JBSGXB010000458.1:0-4438 GCF_053609185.1 Streptomyces sp. NPDC054956
GGAGAGCTCCGCGCAGCGGATTCCCCGACCCCGCCCCTTCGGGCGGCCTGCCTCAGGCGAGCTTCGCCTGGACGGTGGCGACCAGGTCCGCCAGCGCCACCGGCGCCTGCTCCCCGGACTCCATGTCCTTCAGCTGGACCACACCCTCTTCGAGGTCACGGTCACCCGCGACCACCGCGAACCGCGCCCCGCTGCGGTTCGCGTCCTTCATCGCACCCTTGAGGCCCTTGCCCCCGTACGAGATGTCCGCCGCGACACCCGCCCGCCGCAGCTCGGTCACCAGACCGAACAGCACCGGCTTCGCCGAGCCCAGAGCCACCGCGAACACCGACGTCGTCGGCGGGATGTCCAGTTCGACACCCTCCGCCTCGAGCGCGAGCACCGTACGGTCCACACCCAGCGCCCAGCCGACCGACGGCAGCGCCGGCCCGCCGATCATCTCGGAGAGGCCGTCGTAGCGGCCGCCGCCGCCCACCGCGGACTGGGAGCCCAGACCGTCGTGGACGAACTCGAAGGTGGTCCGCGTGTAGTAGTCCAGCCCGCGCACCAGCTTCTCGTCGTCCTCGAAGGCGACCCCGGCCGCCGTCACCAGCGCCCGCACCTCCTCGTGGTACGCCTTGCACGCGTCGCACAGGTAGTCCCGCAGCATCGGCGCGCCGACCAGCTGCTTCTGCACGTCGGTCCGCTTGTCGTCGAGGACGCGCAGCGGGTTGATCTCGGCGCGGCGGACGGTCTCCTCGTCGAGGTCCAGTCCGCTCAGGAAGGCCTGGAGCGCTTCCCGGTACACCGGGCGGCACTCCTTGTCGCCCAGCGAGTTCAGCAGGATCCGGAAGTTGCGCAGGCCCAGCGAGCGGTACGCCTGGTCGGCCAGGATGATCAGCTCGGCGTCCAGCGCCGGGTCCTCGGCTCCGATGGCCTCGGCGCCGACCTGCGAGAAGTGGCGGTAGCGGCCCTTCTGCGGCTTCTCGTAGCGGTAGTACGAGCCCGAGTACCAGAGCTTGACCGGCAGGTTGCCCTTCTTGTGCAGGCTCGCCTCCAGCGCCGCGCGCAGCACCGAGGCCGTGCCCTCGGGACGCAGGGCCAGCTGGTCGCCGCCCTTGGTCTCGAAGGCGTACATCTCCTTGGAGACGATGTCGGTGGACTCGCCCACTCCGCGGGCGAAGAGGCCGACGTCCTCGAAGCCGGGCGTCTCGATGTAGCCGTAGCCGGAATTGCGCAGCGGGGCGGAGATGGCCTCACGCACCGCCAGGTACTTCACGGATACCGGCGGGATCAGGTCGTACGTGCCCTTGGGGGCCTGAAAAGTAGCCACGAAACTCTCGTCACATTCCTCGTCGTGGAGCGGCCGTCGGGTCCGCTGCCAGGCCGGCGGCGACCTCCCGCAGGTACGGGTTGGTCGCGCGCTCTCGGCCGATGGTGGTCTGGGGACCGTGGCCGGACAGCACCACGGTCGAGTCGTCGAGCGGCAGGCACACGCGGCCCAGCGACTCGAGGATCTCGGCGTGGGAGCCGCCGGGCAGGTCGGTGCGTCCGATGGAGCCGGCGAAGAGCAGGTCGCCCGAGAAGAAGACCGGCGGGATGTCGGCCAGCTCGGGCATCCGGAAGGTCACCGACCCCCTGGTATGGCCGGGCGCGTGCGCCACCGAGAACTCCATGCCCGCCAGCTTCAGGCCGGCGCCGTCCGTGAGCTCGCGGACGTCGTCCGGCTCGCCCACGGTCAGCTCGCCCATGAGCGGCATCCCGATGGAGCGGCCGAGCGCCTTCTCCGGGTCGCTCATCATGTAGCGGTCCTCGGGGTGGATCCAGGCCGGCACGTCGTGTGCTCCGCACACCGGGACCACGGAGGCCACATGATCGATGTGGCCATGGGTCAGGACGACCGCGACGGGCTTGAGCCGGTGCTTCTTCAGCGTCTCCTCGACACCCTGGGTGGCCTGGTGGCCGGGGTCGATGATGACGCACTCCTCACCGGCGGCGGGGGCGACCACGTAGCAGTTGGTGCCCCAGGCCCCGGCCGGGAATCCGGCAATCAGCACGTTCGTCCTCAATCGTCGTCCGGTGGGAGGCTGCAGATCGGAATGCTGCTGCTCAGAGCCTACCGGCGCCGCTCATTACACAGCGAACCCATATACGGTACGGCCTAGCCCAGCCCGGACAGTGGTACCAGAGACGCACAAGGAGACGACCCGGTGGTCACGAGCGATCAGCGGCGGCGCCAGCTCGCCAGGGAGAAGTACGAACGCCAGCAGAAGCGGCGCGCGGAGGCACGGCAGAAGGCGCGCAAGCGCGCGGCCGTGATCGGCGCGGCCGTGGCCGTGGTGGTCGCGACGCTGGTCGGCCTGGTGGTCGGCGGCGTCTTCGACAAGGACAAGAAGGACTCGGCGGCCGACCCGGCCGCGAACCCGTCGGCCTCGCCCACCCCGCAGCAGTCCCCCTCGCCGGCGATGGCGATCGACGCGAAGGCGAAGTACACCTTCGACCTGAAGACCAGCGCGGGCGACATCAAGTTCGAGATGGACGCGGCGAAGACCCCGCAGACGGTCAACTCGTTCAAGTCGCTCGCCGACAAGAACTTCTTCGACAAGACCAAGTGCCACCGCCTGACGACCAGCGGGATCTTCGTCCTGCAGTGCGGTGACCCGCAGGGCACCGGCATGGGCGGCCCGGGCTACACCATCGCGGACGAGAACCTCGACTCGCTCGGCAAGGCCAACGAGCAGGGCCAGGTCGTCTACCCGGCCGGCACGGTGGCGATGGCCAACACCGGCCAGCCCGGCTCGGGCGGCAGCCAGTTCTTCCTGGTCTACAAGGACAGCCCGCTGGCCCCGTCGTACACGCCCTTCGGCAAGATCGACGCGGCGGGCCTGAAGGTGCTCGAAGAGGTGGCCAAGGCCGGTACGGCCGACGGCGGCCAGGACGGGGCCCCCAAGATCCCCGTGACCATCGAGAAGGGCACCGTCACCCAGAACTGACCGGGAGCGGGGCGACCCGGGCCGGCGTCCCACCCGTACGGCGATATTCCGTCGTGCTGGATGCGGACAGCCGGCCCGGCGGTCGCCTATGTTGGCGTTGTGCAGGGCGGGCGCGGCCCGCCCCAGGAAACTGTGGACGATGCCCAGGGGGTGAACCCCTCGCAAGGCATCAGGTGGAGGAGGCGCTGTGAGCAGCGACCCGTGGGGCCGAGTCGACGAGACCGGCACCGTGTACGTGCGAACTGCCGATGGCGAGAAGGTCGTCGGCTCGTGGCAGGCCGGCACCCCGGAGGAGGCCCTGGCCTACTTCGAGCGCAAGTACGAGGGCCTGGTGGTCGAGATCGGCCTCCTCGAACGACGGGTGCGGACCACCGATCTGCCCGCCAAGGACGCCCAGACGGCCATCGAGCACCTGCGCACGCAGGTGGACGAGCACCACGCCGTGGGTGACCTCGACGCGCTGCGCGTCCGGCTCGACAAGCTGGTGTCGACGGTGGACTCGCGGCGCGAGGAGCGCAAGGTCCAGAAGGCCAAGCAGACGGACGAGGCCCGTGCGGCCAAGGACGCGCTGGTCGTCGAGGCCGAGCAGCTGGCGCAGAGCGACCAGTGGCGCAGCGCCGGTGAGCGGCTGCGGGCGCTGGTGGACATCTGGAAGGGTCTCCCCCGCCTCGACCGCAAGTCGGACGACGAGCTGTGGCACCGCTTCTCGCACGCCCGCTCCGCCTTCTCCAAGCGCCGCAAGGCCCACTTCGCCTCGCTCGACGCGCAGCGCGAGGACGCCCGCAAGGTCAAGGAGAAGCTGGTCGCGGAGGCCGAGTCGCTGTCGAAGTCGACCGACTGGGGTCCGACGGCGGCCCGCTACCGCGAGCTGATGGAGAACTGGAAGGCCGCGGGCCGCGCGCAGCGCGAGTCCGAGGACGACCTGTGGAACCGTTTCCGCGGTGCGCAGGACGTCTTCTTCGCGGCGCGCAGCGAGGTCTTCGCGGAGCGCGACGCCGAGCAGGTGGAGAACCTGAAGCTGAAGGAGGAGCTGGCCGACGAGGCCGAGAAGCTCGTCCCGGTCACGGACCTGAAGGCCGCCCGTGCCGCCTTCCGCTCCCTGAACGAGCGCTGGGAGGCCATCGGCCACGTACCGCGGGACGCGCGTCCCAAGGTCGAGGGCCGGATGCACGCCGTCGAGCGGGCCATCCAGGAGGCCGAGGAAGGCGAGTGGCGCCGCACGAACCCGGAGGCGCGGGCCCGTGCGGCCGGTCTGACGGGTCAGCTGCAGGCGGCGGTCGACAAGCTGCGCGGCCAGATCGACGCGGCGCGCGCGACGGGCAACAACGCGAAGGCCGACAAGCTGGCCCGGGAGCTGGAGGGCCGTCAGGCCCTGCTGGACCAGGCGCTGAAGGGCCTCGAGGAGTTCGGCGGCTGAAGAGACCCGTACGCCGTGTGACGTGACGGTGGGCGCCACCCCGAGGGGG
>NZ_JBSGXB010000459.1:0-4433 GCF_053609185.1 Streptomyces sp. NPDC054956
GGTGTGGGGGGGGGGGGGCGGGGGGGGGGGGGGGGGGCAGCCCCGCTCCGCGTGTCCGGCGGAACCTCCGCCCGCCGCACTACGCTTCACCAACCGCACCGTGCTTCACCAGCCGCCACAGTTTCCCCAGCCAGGAACCCACATGAGACCAGTCCGTACCCGCCGCTCCCGGCCCCCCGTGGCCCTCGCGATCCCCGCACTGCTCGCCGTGGCGTTCCTGCTGATGCCCCTGCTCGGCATCCTCGCGCGCACCCGGTGGAGCGACCTCGGCAGCCACCTCACCAGCCCCGGCGTGGTCGAGGCGCTCAGGCTCTCGCTGTTCGTCTCCCTGTGGGCGCTCGGGATCTCCCTCGTCCTCGGGGTGCCGCTCGCCTGGCTGCTGGCCCGCGTCGAGTTCAAGGGCAAGGCGCTGGTGCGTTCGCTCGTCCTGCTCCCCATGGTCCTGCCGCCGACCGTCGGCGGTGTGGCCCTGCTGCTCGGCTTCGGCCGGCGCGGGCTGCTCGGCCCCTGGCTGGAGGGCACCTTCGGCATCACCCTGCCCTTCCACACCTCCGGCGCGGTCCTCGCCGCCACCTTCGTCGCGATGCCGTTCCTCGTGATCAGCCTGGAGGGCGCGCTCGGAGGCCTCAAGCAGAGCTACGAGGAGACCGCCGCCTCCCTGGGCTCCACGCCGGTCCGCGTGTTCTTCACGGTGACCCTGCCGATGGTCGGCCCCGGGCTCATCGCCGGCGCCGCGCTGACCTGGGCCCGGGCGCTCGGCGAGTTCGGCGCCACCATCACCTTCGCCGGCAACCTGCCCGGCACCACCCAGACCCTGCCGCTCCAGGTGTACCTGCTGCTCCAGGACCAGCCCGAGGCCGCCACCTCCGTCTCCCTGCTGCTGCTCGCGATCGCCATGGCCGTACTCGTCGCCCTGCGCGGCAGGTGGACCGGGACCCCCGTCGCCCGCGGCCACGCCGAGTCCCCCGTGGTCGCCGAAGAGGCCCCCGGCGCGGACGCGGTGGGCGACGGGAGCCCGGTGGCGGGCTCCGCCGGGCCCGGCGATCCGGCCTTCCCGGGCTCCTCCGCCGGTTCCCCCGAATCCCCCGGTTTCCCCGGCTCCCCCGGCTCTCCGTCCGACGCCGGGCGGTGGACGCTGCACGCCACCGTCACCGGTTTCAACGAGCTCGTCCTCGACGCCGAACCCGGCACCACCATCGCCGTCGTCGGCGAGAACGGCGCGGGCAAGACCACCCTGCTGCGCGCGCTCCTCGGTCTCACCCCGCGCGCGCACGCCAACCTCCGGCTCGGCGACACCGACGTCACGGATCTGCCCCCGCACCAGCGGCAGGTGGCGTGGGTCCCGCAGGACGGCGCGCTGTTCCCGCACCTGACCGCGCTCGCCAACACCGCCTACGGGCTGCGCGCCCGCCGGGTGCCGCGCGCCGAGGCCCGCGCGGAGGCCCAGGCCTGGCTGGACCGGCTCGGCGTCGGCCACCTCGCCCGCCGCAAGCCCGCCCAGCTCTCCGGCGGCCAGGCCCAGCGCGTCGCCCTCGCCCGCGCGCTGGCGGCCCGCCCCCGGCTGCTGCTCCTCGACGAGCCGCTCGCCGCCCTCGACCAGACGACGCGCGCCCGCGTCCGGCACACCCTGCGCACCCACCTGGCCGGCTTCGGCGGGGTCTGCCTCATCGTCACCCACGACCCCGTCGAGGCGGTCTCCCTGGCCGACCGCGTCCTCGTACTGGCCGACGGGAAGACCCTCCAGGACGCCCCGCCCTCCGAAGTCACCCGGCATCCGCGGTCCCCGTGGGTGGCCCGGATGCTGGGGCGCAACGCGTGGCCCGGCACGGCGTCCGCCGACGGCCTCGAACTCGCCGGCGGGGGCCGGCTGGTGGTCGCGGAGGCGCTGCCGGAGGGGGCGCGGGCCCTCGCGATCATCGCCCCCGAGGCGGTGTCCGTGCACCGTGACCGCCCGGGCGGCAGCCCCCGCAACGTCTGGCCCGGCACCGTACGGGAGATCACCTCGGTCGGCAGCCGGCTGCGCGTGCTGATCGCCTCGGCGCGCACGCCCGACCTGGTCGCGGAGATCACCCCGGAGGCCGCCGCCGAGCTGGGCATCGTGGACGGCGCCGAGGTGTGGACCAGCGTGAAGGCCACCGAGGTCACCCTCGTCCGGCTCTAGGGCGTGTCTTTCGGATCAGGCCGGGCCCGCGCGCCCGCCCCGAAATCCGGGTGACCAGGGCTGTTATCAGCACGTACGGTACGTTTCATGGACCCGCTCACCGACCAACAGATCCGCTCCTCCTTCGTGAACTGCACCAAGGGCGAGGCCGCGCGCCTCAAGCTGCCGACGGACTTCACCGAACTCCCCTGGGAGGACCTCGACTTCCTCGGCTGGGTGGATCCCGCCGCCCCGCTGCGCGCACACATCGTGCGGCCCGGGGCCGACGGCGAGGCCGTCGGCATCTCGCTGCGGGTCCCCGCCGCGAACCGGGTGGGCGGGTTCAAGTCCAGCATCTGCCAGATATGCCTGACCGGTCACAGCTCCTCGGGCGTCACGCTGCTCGTCGCCCCGCTCGCCGGAGCCCGCGGCCGCGAGGGCAACACGGTGGGCACGTACATCTGCGCCGACCTCGCCTGCTCCCTGTACATCAGGGGCAAGCGGCAGCCGAAGCTGAAGACCCGGGGCTACGAGGAGACGCTGAGCGTGGACGAGAAGATCGACCGCGCCCTCGGCAACCTCGACGCATTCACCGCCAAGATCACCGGCTAGCGGGAAGCACCGACAGCCAGTCGCCCGCCGCGTGGGCGTCGGCGCCGATCACGGTGCGGCCGGTGCGCGGAGCCGTGACGACGAGGACGCCCTCGGTGCGGCCGGCCGCGAAACCGGGGGCTCCGAGGGTGATGACGGCGACGCGTTTGCCGGTGGTCCGCCGGAACTCCGACAGGAGGCGCAGCCGCAGGGCGGCTTCCTTCCGGTCGACCGCCTGCGGCGCGTACGGCTGTACGACGGCCACCGCGCCCGTGTCCGCTTCCCGGGCGGCGGCCGCGAGGGCCGCGCGCAGGGCGGTGATCCGGGCCAGCCCTCCGCCGTCCAGGGTGCGGCGCCCGGCATCGAGCGGCAGGAACCGTACGCCCCGGTGCGCGAAGGCCGGCCGGCCCGCGCCGGTGAACGCGAAGTCGGCGCCCGCGGCGCCGCCCGGGCCGCCCGCGCCGGTTCGGGCACCGGCCGCGGGTTCGATTGCGAACCGCCAGGGCCTGGAGCGCACTTGGGCATCCGTGGCCACGATCGGGTCGGGTGCGGCGGGTGTACGGACGAACCCGGTCGGGGGCGTGCGCGCCGCCAGGGTGTCCAGCAGCAGCCGTGCCCCCGGGGCCTGACCGGCCGCCGTCGCCGAGATCCGTGTCACGGTGAACGGCCGCTCCGCCATCGCCGGGAGCGGGAGGCCGACCTCCCGCCAGCCGGTCCAGTCCACGGCGGGCCCGCGCAGGGTGACGACCGCCCCGTCCCCGTCGGTGACTTCCACGGCGGGCCTGGCTCCGGAGCCGTCCCCCTTCACCTGGAGGGACAGCGAGCGGGCCAGCTCCGGCACGGGCAGCGGCCGGGGCGGGGCCGCGGAGGCGCTCCCCCCGCCGGCGGGCAGCGCGAGGGCCAGCCCCCGGCCCGGGTGTCCCTCGCCGGCCGCGGCGCCGGTGCCGGTCCACCGGCCGGCGTCCTCCAGATCCGCGAGCGGCCGGTCCGACAGCCCTGCCCCCAGGGCCAGTTCGGCCGCGCCGAAGGCAGCACCCCGTACGGTGGCACGCAACTCGCCCGTGGCCCGCGGGACTCGGGCGCTCACGGTGAACCCGCCGCGGCCGTCGTCGCTGACGCTCCACTTCGCACGGTCGAACTCCAGCGCCACGTCCCGGGGTTCGATGACGGCGGCGGAGCCCTGGGCGTCGTATCCGGTCAGCTCGAAGCGGGCGCTCTCCCCCTCCTCCGCGAGCCCGATCCGCTCCGGAACGGCGCGCACGCGGACCGGCGGCCCGAGGACGTCGAGCCGGACCGTTCCCCGCGCCGCCCCGCTCCGGGCGTGCACGGCCAGCCGCCCGGGCCGCGCCGCGCGCAGCACCCCACCGGCATCGACCCGGCCCGCACCGCCCTCGACGGACCATGCGGGAGCCGCGCCTTCGCTGGGCGCGAGGCCGAGGCCGGGTTCGAGGCCGGGTTCGAGGCCGGATCCGAAGCCGGGTACGAGGCCCGGTGCCCGGGTGAACACCTGGCCGGACAGGGCGCGTGCCGCGAAACCGGGCGCGGCGCCCGACTCCGGGGCCGGCGAGCGGCGGGGCTCCGAGACCGGTGCCGGGCGGGGCGCGGGGGCGGTCGCCCGGCGGGAGTCCGGGGCGGGGGACCCGGCGGGCACCGGTCCGAGTGCGGTGTCGTAGGGGGTGGCCCTGAGGGTCCGGGCCAAGCC
>NZ_JBSGXB010000460.1:0-4423 GCF_053609185.1 Streptomyces sp. NPDC054956
TGCACGCCCGGTTCGTCCTCATGCACCTGCCGTCCCCGCAGCACATGGTCGAGAGGCTGGCCGGGCTGCTCGCCCCCGGCGGAGTACTGGTCAT
This sequence comes from Streptomyces sp. NPDC054956, assembly GCF_053609185.1. Taxonomy (NCBI): domain Bacteria; kingdom Bacillati; phylum Actinomycetota; class Actinomycetes; order Kitasatosporales; family Streptomycetaceae; genus Streptomyces; species Streptomyces sp. NPDC054956. The sequence continues at coordinate 95 of NZ_JBSGXB010000460.1, forward strand.
CTCTTCGCGGTGGAAGCCGAGGGAGCGCATGACGGGGAAGTCGTTGAAGGAGAACAGGCAGGCGTCCTCGGACTGGTCGAGGTTGTGGTGCTCGTGCCAGGCCCAGGAGGGGACGCAGAAGATGTCTCCCTGCTTCCACGCGAAGCGCTGCCCGGCGATCACCGAGACACCGTGCCCCTTGGCCGCCGTGTAGATCACCGACCCGGTGTGACGGTGGGCCTTGGTGGCCTGGCCCGGGCGCAGCAGCTGCATGTGGGCGCCCAAGGTGGGCATGACCGAACCGCCGGTCACCGGGTTGGTGTACTCCGCGATGACCCCGTCGTACGGGGAGCCCTCGGTGGCCTCGGCCAGGCCGCGCAGGGCCTCGTACGTCGGCTCCCACGGGTAGGCCAGGAGCGGGGAGTAGGGCCGGGTCCACTTCTCGGAGCCGTACGGGAGCAGGTTCGCGGCGTAGGTCAGGACCGAGGAGTTGATCACCTTCCCGGGCTCCTGGTACAGCTCGGGGTGGACCTCGTAGAACCCGGCGTCCAGGGCGTTGACCAGCGGGATGTCGAGACCGTCCTGCCAGATCACCGGGGCGTCCGTCCCGTCGTTGCCGTGCTCGTGCCAGGTGCCGTTCGGGGTGATGGCGAAGTCGCGGGGGCCGACCTTGAGCTTCTGCCCGTCCACGATCGTCCACGCGCCGGTGCCCTCGTGGACGAAGCGCAGCGCCGCGGCCTGGTGGCGGTGGGCGGTCATCGCCTCGCCGGGGCCCATGATCTGCAGTCCGGTGTAGAGGAGCCCGGCGGCCGCGCTGACGTCCTTGCGGCCGGGGTTGACCAGCATCACCACGCGGCGGCCCGCGTCGTCGGCCCGGACCAGCCCGAGCGCCTTGTGGACCAGGGGCCGCAGCTCCTCGTAACGCCACAGCACCGGAACGGACTTGGGCTGCGGGTACCAGGGCTCGATGTCGTTGGCCACGGTCCACAGCGCGCCCGCCTCCAGGGCTTCGAGTTCGGCGTAGTAGGCGGTGAGTTCGGGAGTGTCCGAGACCCTGGCGCGGCCGAGCGCGGTGTCGTCCTGTTCGATGGTCATGCGTCCTCCTCGGGGGTGGCGGTCAGCGGACCGGAGATCGGCCCGGCGAGCGGGGCGGTGAAAGTGACGGGCCGGCGCGGGCGGTTGTCGACTTCCAGGCGGAACACGTCGAAGCGGTTGTAGTGCCCGGTGATGTCGTGCATCTGCTTGGGCTGGATGCACCGGGCCAGGTCGATCTCGGCGTAGACGATGCCCTCGACGTCCACGAGCGGCTCCGTGACCGGGCGTCCGTCGGGCCCGAAGATGCCGGACAGGGCGCTGCGCGGGCGGTTGAACAGGGCCCGTACCTCCTCGTCGTCACCGGCGACGGCGTCGACGATCTCGGGGGAGACGGTGGAGCAGGCGACGACGGAGAAGACCTTGCCCTCGAAGCTGTGGGCGGCGGTTCGTACGGCGATGGCCTCGGCCATGTCGTAGTCGGTCGGTGCCACCGGCAGTGCGATGTAGCAGGCGGCGTGCACGAGTTCGCCCTGCGCCAGCAGGGTGAAACGGGCCAGGGTGTTGGTGTTCTCCCCGCACGCCAGCGCCCCGATCGGTCCGACGGGGCTCTGGTGGACGCGCAGCGAACTGCCGTCGCCGCCGGTCCAGGTGAGCTTCTCGGCCCAGGTGGGCACCAGCTTGCGGTGCACGCCGAGCAGTTCGCCGTCGGGCCCGATGGTGAGCAGGGTGTTGTAGAGCACGCCCAGACTGTGCGGGGCGCGCTCGTTCACACCGATGACGAGGACGACCCCGTACTGGCGGGCCGCCGCGCGCAGGGTGTCGACGTGCGGGCCGGGCACGTCGATGGACGCGCGCTGCAGCCGCTCGAACCAGGGCGAGCCCTGGACCGGGTTCATCGTCCAGTTCCAGTACGGATAGCCGGGGACGAACGCCTCGGGGAAGACGACGAGTTCGGCGCCCTTCCCGGCGGCCTCCGCGATCAGGGCGACGGCCTTGTCGACGGTGGCGGCGGGATCGAGGTAGACGGGGGCGGCCTGTACGGCGGCCGCGGTGAAGCGGGGCAGGTCGTGCGGGGGACGGGTCTCCATGGGATCTCGGCCGTTCCGTTCAGTGGGCCGGCGCGGTGACGCGCGGCAGCCATCGCTGGTGCACCGGTGCGGCGGGCTGCCGCAGCAGTTCGAGGCGGGGCGGGATCCGGTCGGTCCGCGCTGCCGGCGGCCGGGCGCTGCCGGCCCGCCAGGATTCGGCCCAGGGCGCTGCCGGCCCGCGGTAGCCCTGGGCGGCGGCCGCGTGCAGGGTCCACAGGGGGTCGTGGAGCTGCGCCCGGCCCACCGCGCACAGGTCGGCCCGGCCGGCCAGGATCACCGAGTTCACGTCGTCGTACGTGGAGATCGCGCCGACGGCGATGGTCGCCGCCCCGGTGGCGTTGCGGATCAGGTCGGCGTACGGGGTCTGGTAGCTGCGGCCGAAGCGCGGCCGCTCGTGGGAGACCACCTCGCCGGTCGAGACGTCGATCGCGTCGGCGCCCGCCGCGACCAGGGCGCGGGCGATGTGCACCGCGTCGGCCTCCTCCAGACCGCCCTCGGCCCAGTCGGCCGCCGAGATCCGCACCAGCAGGGCCTTCGTGGCCGGCCACACCGCCCGTACGGCGCCCAGCACTTCGAGCGGGAAGCGGAGCCGGCCCTCGACCGCTCCGCCGTACTCGTCGGTGCGCAGGTTGGTCAGCGGGGACAGGAACCCGGACATCAAATGGCCGTGCCCGTACTGGAGTTCGAGGACGTCGAAGCCGGCGCGGTCGGCGCGCTCCGCCGCGCGCACGAAGTCCCGTACGACCAGGTCCATATCGGCGCGGCCCGCCTCGACGGGGACCGGGCTCGACGCGTCCCAGGGCAGCGCGGAGGCGGCCAGCAGCGGCCCCTCGGCCGCCTTGCGGCCGGCGTGGGTGAGCTGGATGCCGAGGCAGGTGTCCGACTGGCCGTGCGCGAAGGCGGTGATCCGCCGCCAGGCGGCCTCCTGCTCGTCGGTCCACAGGCCCGGGCAGCCCGCGTCGGTCCGCCCGGCGGCGCTGACCGAGGTCATGCCGGCGATGACCAGGGCTGCGCCGCCCATGCTGTGGGTGCCCAGGTGGACGAGGTCGAAGTCGCCGGGGATCCCGTCGTGGGCCGTGGACAGGGCCATGGGGGGCACGACGATCCGGTTGCGCAGGCGCAGGCCGCCGATCCGGAAGGGCCGGAACATGGGCGGGACCGGCGCCGAGGAGTTGACGGCGGTGGTGAACTCCTCGTCGCGCACGCGCAGGTTGTCGTAGGTGACGCGGCGGCTGCGGGTCAGCAGGTTGAAGGCGAACTGGTGGGAGTCCTGGCCGGTGTACCGGTCGATGTTCTCGAACCATTCGAGGCTGGCCTGGGCCGCCCGCTGGGTGGACTCCACGACGGGCTTGCGCTCCTCCTCGTACGCGGCGAGCGCGCTCGGCACGTCGGGGTGCTCGTGCAGGCAGGCGACCAGCGCGAGGGAGTCCTCCATGGCGAGCTTGGTGCCGGAGCCGATGGAGAAGTGCGCGGTGTGCGCGGCGTCCCCGAGCAGCACCGTGTTGGCGTGCCGCCAGGTGCGGTTGCGCACGGTGGTGAACCGCAGCCACTTGGAGTTGTTGGGGATGAGCCGGTGGCCGTCCAGGTGCCCGGCGAGGATCTCCTCGCAGCGGCGGATCCCCTCCTCGTCACTGGCGCCGGGCGGCAGGTCGAGGCCGGCGGACGCGCCGAAGCCGCCGCGCTGCCAGGTGTCCTCGTCCATCTCGACGATGAACGTGGAGCGGGTGTCGTCGTACGGGTACGCGTGCACCTGGAGGGTGCCGAACTCGCACTCCTCGACGATGAAGGTGAAGGCCTCGAAGACCTTGTCCGTGCCGAGCCACATGTAGCGGCCCGAACGCTCGTCGAGATCGGTGCCGAAGGTGTCGGCGTAGGCGGCCCGGGCGGCCGAGCGCACCCCGTCGCAGGCGACCACCAGGTCGTACTCGGCGGCCAGTTGCTCCGGCGGCGGAGACTGCGTGCGGTAGCGGACGTCCACCTCGAGGGCTGCGCAGCGCTCCTGGAGGATGCCCAGCAGGCGGCGGCGGCCCAGAGCGGCGAAACCGTGCCCGCCGGAGGTGAGGGTCCGGCCGCGGTGGCGGACGTCGATGTCGCTCCAGCGGGCGAACTCCGCCGACATCGCGGCGTGGACGGCCGGATCGGCCTGGGCGATGCCGTCGAGGGTCTCGTCGGAGAAGACGACCCCGAAGCCGAAGGTGTCGTCGGGAGCGTTGCGCTCCCAGACGGT
>NZ_JBSGXB010000461.1:0-4400 GCF_053609185.1 Streptomyces sp. NPDC054956
GCAGCCCCCTTCGCGCCGGGTGCGGGTGGCTCACCGGGTGCGCGCGAGCTCCCGGTGGCGGGCCAGGACACGGTCCACCAGGGCCCCGGCGGCGCCGGTGTAGCGGGCCGGGTCGGCGAAGGAGTCCAGTTCCCCGCGGGTGAAGCGGGCCGCGATCTCCGGTTCGCCGGAGAGGAGTTCGCCCAGCGGGCGGCCGCTCGCGGCCGACTCCAGCGAGGCCCGGGTGACCACGGCCTTCGCCGCCGCCTTGCCCAGGACCGGGGCCAGTACCGCGGCCAGCCGCTCGGCCACGATCAGCGCGCCCGTCAGCCCCAGGTTGTGCGCCATCCGGTCGGCGTGCACCCGCAGACCCGAGGTCAGCTCCGCCGCCGTGTGCGCGGCCCCGCCCACCAGCCGCAGGCACTCCCGCAGCGGCTGCCACTCGGCGTGCCAGGCGCCCGCGGGACGCTCGTCCTCCGCGAGCAGGGCCTGGGTCACGGTCACGGCCAGGAGCGGCACCTGCGCCGCGGCCGACCGGATCAGGGTGGCCAGGACCGGATTGACCTTCTGCGGCATCGCCGAGGAGACCCCGCGGCCGGGCGCGGTCGGCTCGCCGACCTCCGTCACCTCCGTGCGCGACAGCGACTGCACGTCCACCGCGATCTTGCCGAGCACCCCGGACGTCAGCGTCAGGGCGGCGGCCAGATCGGCCAGCGGGGTCCGGGCCGTGTGCCAGGGCGCGACGGGTACGGCCAGGCCCAGCTCGTCCGCGTACGCGCCGAACAGCTCGGTCACGTAGCGGCCCGGATCGGCCGCCGAGCTGTCCGGGGCGTCGATCCGCGCGTACTCCAGATAGCCCGCCAACGTGCCCGCCGCGCCGCCCAGTTCCACCGGCAGCCCGCCGCGCTCCAGGGCCCGCAGCCGCTCCAGGGCGTCCAGTACGCCCTGCAGCCAGCCGGCCGCCTTCAGCCCGAAGGTGGTCGGCACGGCGTGCTGGGTCAGGGTCCGCCCGGCCGCCGGGGTGTCCCGGTGCTCGGCGGCGAGTGCGGCCAGGGCGTCCGCGGTGCGCTCCAGATCGGCGGTGATCACCGCCAGGGCCCGCGCCGCCACCAGCATCGTCGCCGTGTCCAGCACGTCCTGGCTGGTGGAGCCGCGGTGCACGTAGTCGGCGGCGGCCGGGTCGGCGTCGGCCACCGCCGCGGTCAGTGCCTGGACGACGCCCACCACCGGGTTGGCCGCGCCCCGGGCCGCCTCGGCCAGGGCCCGCAGGTCGAACGCGCCGGCCTGCCCGGTCCTGGTGATGACCGCTGCGGCCGCCTCGGGGACCAGACCCATCCGGGCCTGCGCCCGGGCCAGGGCGGTCTCCGCGTCCAGCATGGCCTGGAGCCAGGCCAGGTCGTCGGTGACCGGTTCGACGGGGGTGCCCGCCCGGACGGGGGAGAGCAGTCCGGAGTCGAGGCCGCTCATCGCGCCACCTCGCTGCGCGCGGCGGGCACCGTCGCGGCCGGCACGCCGGCCAGGGCGATCACGGCGCGCGCGAGGGCGTCGGAGTCCCCGAGGGTCACGGAGTTGACGCCGGGCCGGATGCCGGCCGCCGTCACCCAGTGCACCGATTCGGTGGGCACGCCGAAGGCGAACCGGCGCGGGTGCGGCTCGCCCGCCGCGTCGATCAGGTGGTACGGGCGCTGCGTGACCGCGAGCCCGCCCGTCGGGTACGTCTCCCGGCCCGGGCCGTCGATCACGTGGGCCGAGCACTGCCCGGTGGCCTTGAGGTGCTGGAGCAGCGGGTCGGCGGTGCGGCGCAGGTCGATGTCGGGCAGCCGCGCCTCGATCAGCACGCCCGCGTGCACCTCGGAGCCCGGGACCCGGCCCGAGGAGGCGGTGAACCGGCGGCCCACGGCGTCGAGTTCGACCCGCATGTCGGGGCCGATCACGTCGAGCACCCCGGCCTCGATCAGCGCGATCATCTCCTCGATGCGCCGGGTCGGCGGGCCGATGGAGAGGAAGGCGTTGAGCGGGGTGTACCAGCGGTCGAGGTCGTCGCGGTGCGAGGCCGCGGTCAGCCCGTTGTGGTCGACGAGCAGGCGTATCTCGTTGCGCAGGTCGCGCAGGGCGTCCAGCGCGGCCTTCAGCGGGCCCTCGACGTTGCCCTCCAGCGCGTCCGCGACATCGCGCCGCAGCAGGCCGAGCAGCCAGGTCCGGTACGCGTCCGGCCCCGTGAACTCCAGCCCCTGGTGCGGCTGCGCGAGCCGGTCCCAGTCCCAGTGGTCCTCGGCCGCGATGCCGAACTCCCCGAGCAGGCGCCGCTCGGCCGCGCTGCCGCGCTCGGTGGTCAGCAGCAGCTCCCGGAAGGCGTCCACGTAGGCCGCGGAGTGCTCGCGGGCCAGCAGCGCGGTGTAGTAGACCGCCTCGGCCTCGCGGGCCACCAGCGGCCAGATCTCCGTACGGAAGTCGAGGCCCGAGTTCAGCTCGGCGCGCCGGCGCAGCTCCCGTACCTTCTTCTCGGTGAGCAGCAGCGGGACGTGCCGTCCGAAGGCGCCCTTCTGGTTCTCGCCCCGTGCGTGGTACGGGATTCCGCGCCGCGAGCTCGCGAACAGCCGGGGCTCCAGACCCGAGGGGCGGTAGACGAGACGGTCGCCGTCCTCCTCGAAGACACCGCCCCGGCCGTGTGTGAACAGGGCCATGTAGTCGAAGAAGTTGAGGCCGAGACCGCGCAGCAGCACCGCCTCGCCCGCGCCGATGCCCGACAGGTCGGTGTCGGCGGGGTTGACCGGCAGGTGGTGGCGCAGGCCCAGAGCGGCCGCCTCCTCGTGCAGGCGCAGCAGCCACTCGGGCTCCTCGGCCGGGACGTGGCCGAGCGAGAGCACCACGGCGTCCAGGTGCTCGAGGACCGTGCCGTCCTCCAGCCGCAGGGTCTGCGGACCGTCCTTGTGGTCGCCGCCGTCGTCGAGGGCGACGGCGCGGCTGTGGTGCACGACGATCTCCACCTGCGCCGGGGCCAGCGCCACGACGTGCTGGAAGACCCATTCCAGGTACCGGCCGTAGAACCCGCGCGTCGGATAGGTGTTGGGGCCGAGCCGGCGGGCCTCGGCGAGGAAGTCGGCGTCCAGGCCGCCCTCGCCGGGCTCCAGCGGGGTCATCAGCCGCGCCCACTCGTAGAGGCTCGGACCGGAGGCCAGCGGTCCCGACATCTCCACGGTGTCGTCGGTGAAGAGCGTGACCTGGGAAGCGACGGTGTTCATCAGCAGATGACGGGACTGGTTCCCGCGCCAGACTCTGCCCGGACCCGGCTTCTCCGGGTCCACCACGTGCACCGTCACGTCGACGTCGGGGAACTCGGAGGCGTTCGCACAGACACGCTCCAGCGCGGACAGTCCGCGTGGCCCGATGCCGACGACGCACATGACGAGTTGCTGATTGCCCATCTGCTGCTCCTGATTGGCGTGAGATGAAAAGAAGGCGGGAATGCGCATCCCGTCGTGGAGCGCACGCATGAAAGCGATCAGATCCGCCGGTGCGAAAGCCGGTCAACGAAAGGCCCGCCCCGGCCGGAAATCGCGGTCCCGAGCGGCGGAAGAATGCCGAGATCCTGCCGGGTGGGGCGGGCGACCGGCCGGTTCTGCTCCGGCCTCGCCATGTCCGTGCGGCCGCGTTGCCATGGGCTTGCCATGCCGGGGCCCGTGCGGGCGCTCGCGCGGGTGGCGCCTCGACCTCTGCTTAAGCCGAAGCCAAGTCCCCCTCGCCATGCTCCGGTCGGTGGTTTGTCGTTTCCCCAGCCCAGGAGGGCAGCAGCCGTGCGCAGCCGAAAGTGGTGGAGGTTCATCGCCGGTCTGGGTGCCGTCGGTGGGGTGTGGGTTCCCCTGCCGCCCGAGGATCCGGAGGCGGTGAGGCCGCCCCTGGAGGGTCCTTCCCTCCGGTTCCCGCACCACCTGGGCGGCGGTCCGCCGCCCGGCCATCCCGAGAAATGGGACGGCACCGTGGAATTGTCCGAAGAGGAAATCGAGATCTGGCGGCACCTGATCTGATCTTCATGCCGGTGTGGCGTGCAAGCGCTGCTTAAGCGGATCCCCGCAGCATCGCGGTCGGCGCGCCGCTACCGCGGTGCGCCCGAGTGCTGTTGTCTGCTCTCGTCAATCGCCGCCGATTCGCACCGGGAGTGCAGTGTCCCGTCGTCTTTTCACCTCGGAGTCCGTGACCGAGGGTCACCCCGACAAGATCGCTGACCAGATCAGCGACACCATCCTCGACGCGCTCCTCGCCGAGGACCCGACCTCGCGCGTGGCCGTGGAGACCCTCATCACGACCGGTCTCGTGCACATCGCGGGGGAGGTGACGACGAAGGCGTACGCGCCGATCGCGCAGCTCGTCCGCGACAAGATCCTGGAGATCGGCTACGACTCCTCGAAGAAGGGCTTCGACGG
>NZ_JBSGXB010000462.1:0-4321 GCF_053609185.1 Streptomyces sp. NPDC054956
GACAGACCGACCGACCGGTGGCGCCCCGCCCCTTTCTGCGGTGCCCGTTCCGGTCCTGCTCTCCGTTTCTCCGTTCTCCCTGCGCGCGGATACGTGCCCAAGCCCGCTTCCCCGAGACCGCCCGCCCCGCCCCGCCTAGCCCGCGAAGCCCGCGTCCACGAACTCGACGACACGGTTCACCTGCTGGGCGCGGGTCGCCCCGGCGGCGGGGGTGTGGGCGTAGACCAGTCGGCGGCCGCCGTCCCCGGTGGCGAACACACCGCTCGACCGGCCGAGTCCGGAGCCCGTCTTGCCCCAGACGGTGGTCCCGCCCGCCTCGTGGCGCATCAGGCCGCCGGCGCTGAAGCAGGCCTTCGGCGACAGGCAGGTGTTGGTCGGGGAGTTGGGCACGTCGGGGACCTCGTACAGGTGGCGCTGCTGCGCGGGCGGCAGCAGCCGGCCGCCCAGCAGTGCGCCCATGAAGCGGTCCAGGTCCGCCGCGGTCGAGACCAGGCCGCCTTCCGCCCAGTACCAGGCCATGCGCGGATCCGTCGACATCTCCGTCCGGCGCAGCCCCAGGGGGCGCAGGATCTGGCGCCGCAGCTCCTCCTCGTACGTCCGGCCGGATATCCGCTCCACGAGCAGCCCGGCGACGAAGCTGTTCATCCCGTTGTACTGCTGGACCGTGCCGGGGGCGGGAACGCGGCCCGGGCGGGCGGCCGCGTCCGCGGCGAAGGAGGCGAGCACCACCTCGCGCGGCTCGGCGGGGCCTCCCGAGACCATCGGCAGGTCGCCGGTGTGGTCCATGAGCTGCCGTACGGTCACTTCGGCGTACGCGGCGGGTATCAGGTCGGGCAGGTAGCGGCGCACCGGGGCGTCGACGGCTATCCGGTGCTCGGCGGCGAGCCGGAGCACCAAGGTGTTGGTGAACAGCTTGGTCACGCTGCCTATCGGGGCCTGCGCGTCGGGTGCCACCGGCCCGGCGGACCCGGTCCACGGCGTGCGGAGCCCCTCCCCGGACAGCCGCACCAGCGCGCTCGTGGAGACCCCGTCGGGCAGCCGCGCCAGCAGCTCCCGCATGGCTGCGGGGTCCTGGGCGACCGCCCGCCCGCCGTGGGCCGCGGAAGCGATGGAAGCGGGGCTCGAAGCAGAGGCGGGGGCGGCCAGTGCTGCCGGGACGCCCGCGCCGATGGTGAGAGCCGCCAGTGCGATGCCGGTGACGGCGATGCGATGGAGGGTGCGGGGGCGTGCGTTCATCGGTGTCTCCTGGAGAAGGGCTGCTCAGCGGGGTCTGACACCAACTCTCCGCCACCCGCCGGGCGTTGCCCATCAGTGATCACCCGGACCGGGCCCCGACCGCACCCCGACCCCTTTGCCCGGACGGCCTAAGGGACGTGCCACGACCTCCGTGACCGCTCAGAGGTACTCCCGGGCGAACTCCACCGCCCACTCGACCGCGGCCACGGGGAGGGAGCCCGAGTGCGGGTCGACGGTGAGGCGGGCGGACTCCCAGTCCCCGTCCTGCTCGCGGTGGATGGCGAAGACGGCCGGCATCTCGGCACCCCGCGGGGTGGCCCAGAACTCGATGGCCCGGTCGTCCCCGTCCGACCCGAGCGCCTCGATGACCATGTCCCCGACCGTGAACTCCACTGCCCCACCCCTCATGCCCCGACGCCCTCGCCGATCCCCGCACGGCGTCCCCCCGGACGCGTACGCACCACCCTCCACCGGGGCCGGGCCGCGCCGCATGAGTGCGCGTACTCAGACCCGTACTCAGGCCCGCGCCGGCCCTCCCGCCAGCAGCCCCCGCCACCTCGTGCGCTCCGTGACCAGGCAGGCCACCGCCAGGGCCGCCACCGGGACCGCGGCCCAGAGCGGCCAGGCGAACCAGGACGCCACCACGGCCACGACCAGCTGCAGCAGCACCAGGGCGACGGTCACCGCGCCCGGGACCGCAACGATCACCTGGGCCTTGTCGCCCGGGGTGGCGAACACCGTCGGGAGCCCGATCAGGAGCACCACGGAGGCCACCGCCGCCGTCACCGACCAGCCCGCCAGGGCCCAGGGGGCGGCCACCCAGGCGCACAGCTCCGTCGCGAAGCGGAGCACGGAGGCGAGGTCCGCCCGAGGCCCGCCGGCCCCCGCGCCACCCTCCCCGCCGCTGCTCCCGCCCCGTTCGGCGCTCCCGCCCCGTTCGGCGCTCCCGCCGCCGGCGGCGCTCCCCGGCCCGCCGTTCTTCCCCGTACCGTCCATCTCCCGTACGCCCCGCTCTCCTTGATCTTCGTCGCGCGCCGCGCACACCCTAGAGGGCGTCCGGTACCCGGCAGGGTGACGAGCGCAACACCGGTCCGGCGCCCTCCCCCGGCCCCACCCATTCCGCAGGTCGGAACCCGGGCCCGGCCCCGGTTTCCAAGGGTCCGCGGCGCCCGCACCCAAGCTTTACGCGAAAGGGGACATATCGGTCTGCCGTTCACCCCCCGCCTCCCCGGCAAATAGCGGAGCGCACCCGCACCCGGCCCCGTAAGCTCCCGTCATGCAGGTGATCCAGTCAACGAAACTCGCCAATGTCTGCTACGAGATCCGCGGACCCGTCCTCGAAGAGGCGATGCGGCTCGAAGCGGCAGGTCATCGCATCCTCAAGCTCAACACCGGCAACCCCGCGGCCTTCGGCTTCGAGTGCCCGCCGGAGATCCTTGAGGACATGCTCCGCAACCTGGGCAACGCCCACGGCTACGGGGACGCGAAGGGGCTGCTCTCGGCGCGCCGCGCGGTGATGCAGCACTACCAGACCAAGGGCATCGACCTGGACGTCGAGGACATCTACCTCGGCAACGGCGTCTCCGAGCTGATCCAGATGTCGATGCAGGCGCTGCTCGACGACGGCGACGAGGTCCTGGTGCCCGCGCCGGACTACCCGCTGTGGACCGCCTCCGTATCGCTGGCCGGCGGCACCGCCGTGCACTACCGGTGCGACGAGCAGTCCGACTGGATGCCGGACCTCGCGGACATCGAGCGCAAGGTCACCGACCGCACCCGCGCCATCGTGATCATCAACCCGAACAACCCTACGGGCGCCGTCTACGACGACGAGATGCTGCGCGGGCTGACGGACATCGCCCGCCGCCACAACCTGATCGTGTGCTCGGACGAGATCTACGACCGGATCCTCTACGACGGCGCCACGCACACGAACACCGCCGCCATCGCCCCGGACCTGCTGACGCTCACGTTCAACGGGCTGTCCAAGAACTACCGCGTCGCCGGCTACCGGGCCGGCTGGATGGCCGTCTGCGGCCCCAAGAAGAACGCCTCCTCGTACATCGAGGGGCTGACGATCCTGGCGAACATGCGGCTCTGCGCCAACATGCCCTCGCAGCACGCCATCGCCACCGCGCTGGGCGGTCGGCAGTCGATCGTCGACCTGGTCCTGCCCGGCGGACGGCTGCTGGAGCAGCGCGACACCGCCTACGACCTGCTGACGCAGATCCCCGGCATCACCTGCGTGAAGCCCAGGGGCGCGCTGTACCTGTTCCCGAAGCTGGACCCGTCCGTCTACAAGATCAAGGACGACCGGCAGATGGTCCTCGACCTGCTGCGCGAGGAAAAGATCATGGTCGTGCACGGTACGGGCTTCAACTGGCCCGACCCCGATCACTTCCGGATCGTGACCCTGCCGAACGCGAAGGATCTGGGCGACGCGGTGACCCGGATCGGGAACTTCCTCGACGGATACAGCCAGCCGTAGGGCGGACGCGGGTGCCTGGGGCCCTCGGGGCCTCGGGGCCCCTGGGGTCCCTGGGGCTTCTGGAGACACCCCGGGCTCGCGTCGAGGTCGCGCGGGGGTCGTACCGGGGTCGCGTCGACACACAGGAACAGGATTCAGCTCAACTTTAGAACCGATCCAAGGTAGGATGGTCTCCTGACCACGCAGGAGGCCTCCGCATGTACGAGCCGATTCGCACCAAGTCGGTCGACCCCCGCATAGGCGGCCACCGCACCGACTACCCCCGCAGCAGCCGGTCCGAGGCGCTGGACATCCAGCTCGCCGGGCACCTGGCCGCGCTGCTCACCGTCACCGACGAGCTCGGCCTCGACGAGGCCGCCGCCCGGATCGCCGCCGAGGTGACGCGTCTGCGCGGCGCGCAGCCCGCGCGTGCGGAGCGGCAGCCCGGTGACGCGGCCGAACCCGAAGCCGTCGCCGCGCTGCACCGGCGTGCGCACGACTTCGCCGCCCGCGCCCTGCTCGTCGCCGCGTCCCGCGCCGACACCACGGTCGCGATCCTCGCCGCCGAGCGGATGGACGAGCACGCCGCCGCGCTCGACCTCGTCGGCGCCCACTGAC
>NZ_JBSGXB010000463.1:0-4280 GCF_053609185.1 Streptomyces sp. NPDC054956
GACGGTGCGTCCGGACCGGCCCCTTCGCCGTGTTTCGTACGGATCCGGCTAGCCGGTGACCTCGACCGCGGCCAGGTTCTTCTTGCCGCGGCGCAGCACCAGCCAGCGCCCGTGGATCAGGTCCTCCTTGGCGGGGACCGCGTCCTCGGCGGTGACCTTCACGTTGTTCACGTAGGCACCGCCCTCCTTGATGGTCCGGCGCCCGGCCGACTTGCTCGCGACCAGACCGGTCTCCGCGAGCAGGTCGACGACCAGGCCCGGCTCGGCGACCTTCGCCCGCGGCAGCTCGGACAGGGCCGCGGCCAGCGTGGCCTCGTCCAGGTCCGCCAGCTCGCCCTGGCCGAACAGCGCCTTGGACGCCGCGATGACGGCGGCGCACTGGTCGGCGCCGTGCACCAGCGTGGTCAGCTCCTCCGCGAGCGCCCGCTGCGCGGCGCGCGCCTGCGGCCGCTCGGCGGTCTGCGCCTCGAGCTCCTCCAGCTCCTCACGGGTCCGGAAGGAGAGGATGCGCATGTAGGTGGAGACGTCCCGGTCGTCCACGTTCAGCCAGAACTGGTAGAACGCGTACGGGGTGGTCATCTCCGGGTCGAGCCAGACGGCGCCGCTCTCGGACTTGCCGAACTTGGTGCCGTCCGCCTTGACCATCAGCGGGGTCGCGATGGCGTGGACGTGCGCGTCCGGCTCCACCCGGTGGATCAGGTCGAGACCGGCGGTCAGGTTGCCCCACTGGTCGGACCCGCCCTGCTGCAGCACGCAGCCGTGGCGCCGGTACAGCTCCAGGAAGTCCATGCCCTGGAGCAGCTGGTAGCTGAACTCCGTGTAGCTGATGCCCTGGTCGGACTCCAGGCGCTTGGCGACCGAGTCCTTCGTCAGCATCTTGTTGACGCGGAAGTGCTTGCCGATGTCCCGGAGGAACTCGATGGCGGACATGCCCGCCGTCCAGTCCAGGTTGTTCACCATGACCGCCGCGTTCTCGCCCTCGAAGGACAGGAACGGCTCGATCTGGGTGCGCAGGCGCGTCACCCAGTTCGCGATGGTCTCCGGGTCGTTCAGGGTGCGCTCGGCCGTCGGCCGAGGGTCACCGATCTGCCCGGTGGCCCCGCCGACCAGCGCCAGCGGGCGGTTGCCCGCCTGCTGGAGCCGGCGCACGGTGAGGACCTGTACCAGGTGCCCCACGTGCAGCGAGGCCGCGGTCGGGTCGAAGCCGCAATAGAACGTGACGGGACCGTCCGCGAACGCCTTGCGCAGCGCTTCTTCGTCGGTGGACTGGGCGAAGAGCCCGCGCCACTTCAGTTCGTCGACGATGTCCGTCACGGTTCTGGGTCTCCTCGGAAGAGATGAAACGGATTGTTGAAGGGTTCCCCGCCAGTCTAGGCGGGGAAAGCCCGCACTTCAGACTCGTTTCAAGATCAGAGATCAGACTCCCTTGCTGACCGAGCTCATGTTGAAGTCCGGGATGCGCAGCGCCGGCATCGCGGCCCGGGTGAACCAGTCGTTCCATTCGCGCGGCAGGGTCTTCTCGGTCCGGCCGGCCTCCGAGGCCCGCGACAGCAGGTCCACGGGGGACTCGTTGAACCGGAAGTTGTTGACCTCGCCGACGACCTGTCCGTCCTCCACCAGGTAGACGCCGTCCCGGGTCAGGCCCGTGAGGAGCAGCGTGGCCGGGTCCACCTCGCGGATGTACCAGAGGCAGGTCAGCAGCAGACCCCTCCCGGTGCCGGCCACCATCTCCTCCAGGGACTTGTCGCCGCCCCCGTCCAGGATCAGGTTCCCGAACGACGGGGAGACCGGCAGCCCGGTCAGGCCCGCGCTGTGCCGGGTCGTGGTCAGCCGGGCCAGCTCACCGTTCTTGATCCACTCGGTCGCCGGGACCGGCAGCCCGTTGTCGAAGACGGACGCGTCGTCGCCGGAGCTGTGCGCGATCACGAACGGCGAGGACTCCAGCCCCGGCGCGTTCGGATCGCTGCGCAGGGTCAGCGGCAGCTCGGAGAGCCGCTCGCCGATCCGGGTGCCGCCGCCGGGCTTGGAGAAGACCGTCCGGCCCTCCACCGCGTCCCGTGCCGCCGCCGACCACATCTGGTAGATCAGCAGGTCCGCCACGGCCGTGGGCGGCAGCAGCGTCTCGTACCGCCCGGCGGGCAGGTCGATCTTGCGCTCGGCCCAGCCGAGCCGCACGGCCAGCTCCGCGTCCAGCACGGTCGGGTCCACGTCCTTGAAGTCCCGCGTGGCGCGGCCCGCCCAGGCGGAGCGGAGCCGGTCCGGGGACTTCGCGTTCAGCTCGAGGGTGCCGTTGGGCTGGTCGTGGCGCAGGCGCAGCCCCGTGGAGGTGCCGACGTACGTGGAGACCAGCTCGTGGTTGGCGAAGCCGTACAGCTCGCGGCCGCCCGCGCGGGCCCGGGCGAAGGCCTCGCCGAGGGCGGGGGCGAAGTCCGCGAAGACCGCCGAGGATGTCTCGGCCGGGCCGTCGGTGAAGTCCGGCGAGGACGGGGTGCCCGTGACCAGCGGCTGCGCGTCCTCCGCCGGGTCGGCTCCGCGGGCGGCCGCCTCGGCGGCCCGGACCAGCGGCTCCAGGTCCTGCGCCGTGACGGCGGAGCGCGAGACGACCCCCGAGGCCGTGCCCTCCTTGCCGTCGACCGTGGCGATGACGGTCAGGGTCCGGCCGCGGGTGACGCCGTTGGTGGTGAGCGCGTTGCCCGCCCAGCGCAGGTTGGCGCTGGACTCCTCGTCGGCGATGACCACGCAGCCGTCGGCGGTGGACAGCTCCAGCGCCCGCTCGACGATCTCGTGGGGCTTGGTGCGTCCGTTCGAAAGCGTGCTCATCGGCCGGCCTCCTGCGTGGTGTTCAAGATGTTCACGTCGCGGAACAGTGCGGACGGGCAGCCGTGCGAAACCGCCGCGACCTGTCCCGGCTGGGCCTTGCCGCAGTTGAAGGCGCCGCCCAGGACGTAGGTCTGCGGGCCGCCGACCTTCTCCATCGACCCCCAGAACTCGGTGGTCGTGGCCTGGTAGGCGACGTCCCGCAGCTGCCCGGCCAGCCGGCCGTTCTCGATCCGGAAGAACCGCTGCCCGGTGAACTGGAAGTTGTAGCGCTGCATGTCGATCGACCAGGAGCGGTCGCCGACCACGTAGATCCCGCGCTCCACCCCGCCGATCAGGTCCTCGGTCGAGAGCCCGCCCGGATCCGGCTGCAGCGAGACGTTCGCCATGCGCTGGACGGGCACGTGCCCGGGGGAGTCGGCGTAGGCGCAGCCGTTGGACCGGCCCAGGCCCGTCAGCTTCGCGATCCGCCGGTCCGTCTGGTAGCCGGCCAGGGTGCCGTCCTTGACCAGGTCCCAGCTCTGCGCCTCGACGCCCTCGTCGTCGTACCCGATGGTGGCCAGCCCGTGCTCGGCCGTCCGGTCACCCGTCACGTTCATGACGGGGGAGCCGTAGGTGAGCTTGCCCAGCTGGTCGAAGGTGGCGAAGGAGGTCCCCGCGTACGCCGCCTCGTAACCCAGTGCCCGGTCCAGCTCGGTGGCGTGGCCGATGGACTCGTGGATGGTCAGCCAGAGGTTGGACGGGTCCACGACCAGGTCGTAGCGCCCGGCCTGCACGCTCGGCGCCCGCATCTTCTCGGCGAGCAGGCCCGGGATGGCCTCCAGCTCGGAGTTCCAGTCCCAGCCGGTGCCGGTCAGGTACTCCCAGCCGCGGCCGGCCGGCGGGGCGATGGTGCGCATGGAGTCGAACTCGCCGGTGGTGGCGTTCACGGCGACGGCGGTGAGCTGCGGGTGGACGCGCACCCGCTGCTGCGTGGTGGAGGTGCCCGCGGTGTCGGCGTAGAACTTGTTCTCGTGGACGGCGAGCAGGGAGGCGTCCACGTGCGCCACCCCGTCGGCCGCGAGCAGCCGCGCGCTGAAGTCGGCGAGCAGCGCCGCCTTCTCGGTGTCCGGCACGTCGAAGGGGTTCACGTCGTAGGCGGAGACCCACGTCTTGTCCGCGTGCACCGGCTCGTCGGCGAGCTCGACCCGCTCGTCGGAGCCGGCCGCCTTGATGACCTGGGCGGAGAGCTTCGCCATGGCCACGGCCTGCGAGGCCACCTTGGCGGCGCCGTCCATGGTCAGGTCCACGCCGGAGGCGAACCCCCAGCTGCCCCCGTGCACCACCCGGACCGCGTACCCGAGATCGGTGGTGTCGGACCCGCCGGAGGGCTTGGCGTCCCGCAGTCGCCAGGAGGCGCTGCGGATCCGCTCCAGACGGAAGTCGGCATGGTCGGCGCCCAGCGCGCGGGCCCGGGCGAGCTC
>NZ_JBSGXB010000464.1:0-4274 GCF_053609185.1 Streptomyces sp. NPDC054956
GAGACAGCGTCAGCGGCAGCTGCGCCCGTCGTTGACGCAGCGGACCGCTTCGGCCATCAGCCGGTCCGACATGACGTTGATGAAGTCGCCGTGGTCGGTCACCGGCTTGTGCAGCTGCTCGGGGAAGCTGTCCACCGCGAAGCGTCCGCCGGGCGGCAGTGCGTACACGATCCGCTGCACGAGCTGCGGGACCGCCTTGAAACCGGCCGGGCAGGAGCCGTCGCGGCCCGCGAAGGCCACGTGGGTGCGGTGGTTGGCGCTGTCGGTGTTCTTCCCGTCCCAGCAGCTCTGGAAGTTGAACGTCCGGACCACGTCGCTGCCCTTGGGGCAGATCGGGTACTTGTCCTTCAGCTGCCGGTTCTCGAACCCGGTGCAGCTCCAGGAGGCGTTGGCGTTGGCCGGACCGTTCGTGAGGGCCTTGGCGTCGCCGGTGATGATGCGCAGGAAGCGGGGCATGGCGGTGACCCGGGAGACGGGGCTCCCCTTGAACTCGATCGTCACCTGCTTCGGCCGCAGGATGGTGCCCACGTTGGCGTCCTTGCCGCCGCCGGGTGCGGCCGCGTCCTTCTCTGCCTTGCCGTCGCGCAGCCGCAGCACCGGCCAGTAGTAGGTGGACTGGTCGCCGTTGGTGCAGGTGGTTCCGGCGGCGGCCAGGCTGTTGTTGGTGGAGAAGGCGTCCGTGATCCTGTTGCCCACGTAGTCGTGCATGTGGTGGGCGCCGTTGCTCACCCCCGGGGCGACGATCACGTTGTCGGGGTTGAGGTGGCGCTCCGCGTTGGTGCCGCACTGCACGGCGAAGGAGCCCTTGGAGGCACCGGACCTGGGCGCCGGCTTCTTCACGTTCGGTTTGACCGAACCGATTTGAACGAAGTCCGAGCGTGCCGGGCCGCCCTTCGCGGCTCCGCTGCCGCTACTGCCGCTACTGCTGCTACTGCTGCTGTCGCTCCCGCTGCTCCGCGCGAGCTCCCCGTCCGCGGCCGGCGCCTCCCGCATCGCGCAGGCGCTCAGCTCCTCCAGCCCGTCGGGGCGGGCGGCCGCTCGCCCGATCGCGTCGGAGACGCGGGTGATCGTCTCGCCGCGCTGGTCCTTCAGCTCCCCGAGGAGTGCGTCCGCCCGGGCCCGGCCCGTGGAGAGCCGCCCGTAGGCGTCGGCGATCTGGGTGTCGAGACCGGCGAGTTCCCGATCCACCTCGGTCCGCGCCTGGTCGGGGACCTCGCGCAGCCGCTCCCCCACGTCGGGGCAGTCGATCGTGGCCGTGACCGGCACCGGGCGCCCGTCCTGTCCGGCGGACGCTCCCTGGGCCGCGATCACGACTCCGCCGCCGCCCAGCACCAGCGCCGACACGAGGGCGAGGGCCTTGTACCTGGGCCGCAGCCTGCGTTTGTGCCCCGCCGGTCCGTGGGGCCCCTTGCTGTCCTTGACGCTCATGCGATCACTTCACTTCCTCGGTCGGGAATGCGGGGAATGCGTGGATGAGATGGCCGGGCCGGTGGAGGGGGAGACGGATCCGGAGCCGGGAGCGGGCACCGTGTCCGCCAGTCCGTCGAAATCGACGAGCCCGCTGGCTTCCAGGACCGAGATGTGGTCCAGGACCGTGGCGTTGGCGTCCGTCGCGAGCTCGCGGACCATGGAGTTGCGGGTCTGCGCGCGCACTTGGGCGACGAGCGTGAACACCTTGCCGTGCGCCCGCCGCAGCAACTGGATGAACAACTGCTCGTACGTGACCCCTTGGGCCCGGTCCAACTGGTCGAGCCAGGCCTGCTGCTGGGTGCTGGGCCGGTCGGGCAGTTCGACTCCGAGCGCCTGGCCGACCTCCAGGACCCGCCGGTCCAGTTCGGTGTGCCCCTCCACGAGGTGCTCCCCCGCCGTCCGGACCGCCTGGCGGGTGCCCCGTTCCTGGGCCTGGCGGCCCGCGGGCAGCTCCCACAGTCCGGCGAGGCGGACCTTGCGCACGAAGTCGCGGTCCTGCGGGGTGAGCGGCCCGAAACCGGTGCTCATGACACCGGCTCCGTCGTCGTCCGCCGCCAGGACCGGGGCCGGGGTGGCCGCGACGGCTCTGCTCCCGAAGCTCCGTACCGGGATCAGCAATGCGATCAGTGTGAGGGCGAGGGCTCCGATGACGATGCCCGTCCCCATCACGTGGCGCGAGGCGACCGACATTCCCGCGACGCTCGACCGGCGGATCGACAGCACTGTGCCTCCTTGGCTCCCGGTGGGCGCCGGGAACGGCCGCGCGCCGCTCCACCGGACCCCCGGGTGCCAAGGGACGCTAATGCCCGATCGGGCCCCTCCCCCGAAGCCCCATCACGACTGGACAAACATCCGGGCAACGCCTCGGACGGCTGCTACGGTTCCGCACGCCCGAGTGCCCGGCGACAGCCCTCCCCTGCCCTGACGGAGGGACAGAACCTGCGGCGTGTCGGCCGATTGTCCGAAATTCCGGTCATTCCCGAGAAGGAGTGCGACCCACCCCACGGATGGATTCGCCCGGGCCGCCGGGTGCCGGAGGGTGGGGCGACACCCGCCCTCCCGAAAGGAACGGCCCTCGTGCGCAAGAAACGACTGGCATCCCTCTTGTCCGCAGCCGGACTCCTCGCGAGCTCCGTACCGCTGCTCGCGGCCGCCCAGGCCTCCGCCGCGCCGGCCGAAGCCGAGTACCTGCGGCAGAAGCCCTCATGGCACCGGTGCAGCCCCGAGCAGCCGGCCTCGTACGAATGCGCCACCATCGAGGTGCCGCTCGACTACCGGCGTCCCGAGGGACGCAAGCTGGACCTCGCCATATCCCGCGTGCGCAGCACGAATCCGGCGAAGCGGCACGGGGTCCTGCTGATGAACCCGGGCGGCCCGGGCGGCAGCGGGCTCGATCTGCCGCTGAGCTTCGGGGAGGTGGTGCCGCGCGAGGTGGCCGACCGGTACGACCTGATCGGCTTCGACCCGCGCGGGGTCGGCGCCAGCAGCCCGGTCACCTGCGGACTGGCCGACAGCGAGGAGAACTTCGAGCGGGCGTACCGGCCCGAGACCTTCTCCTCCGATGTGGCGTGGGCGCGTACCGTCGCCGACAAGTGCCGGGAGAAGGCCGGTTCGGTCCTCCCGTACATCACCACCCGCAACACGGCGCGCGACATGGACACGATCCGGGCGGTGCTCGGCGAGCGGAAGCTCTCGTACCTCGGCTACTCGTACGGGACCTACCTGGGCGCGGTGTACACGCAGATGTTCCCGGACCGCACCGACCGGTTCGTGCTCGACAGCGGGGTCGACCCCGGCATGATCTGGCGGGACATGATCCGGGTGTGGGCGACGGAGGCCGAGCCGGCGTTCGGGCGGTGGACGCAGTGGGCGGCGCAGCGCTCGGACCAGTACCACCTGGGCGACAGCCCGGCGGCGGTGTCCAAGACCTTCTGGGACCTGGTGGCGCGCGCCGACCGGGAGCCGATCGAGTTCCGCGGGGAGAAGCTCAACGGTGACGACCTCCGCAGGGCCCGGGCGGTGTTCTTCTACCCCGCCACGGCCACACCGCTGGTGGCGGCGCTGAAGGAGGCCGCTGAGGGGAAGCCGGGCGGTGCCTCCGCCGCCCTCGGCCCGGACTTCGACATGAAGGGCGCGCTCGCCGGGAAGCCGGCGGCCCCCGCCGCACCGGCCCCCGCCGGACCTGCCTCCGCCGGACCTGCCTCCGCCGGACCTGCCTCAGACAATGGCATCGCCGTGTTCTGGAACGTGGTGTGCGGGGACACGGACGCCTGGCCGCGCGACCCCGAGCGGTACCGGCGCGACGCGGTCCGCGACAAGGCCGCGTACCCGCTCTACGGGGACTTCGCCTCGAACATCAAGCCGTGCGCCTTCTGGCAGCGGCCGGTCGAGGCGGCGACCCCGATGAAGAAGCGCGCCGCCGTACTGACCGTGCAGAACGAGTGGGACTCGCAGACCCCGCTGGTCAGCGGCCAGGGCCTGCACCGGGCGCTGAAGGGCTCGAAGATGGTGCTGGCGCTGGGCGGTGAGGGCCACGGCGTGTACCTCGCCGACCCCAAGTCGTGCGCCAACGCACCGGTCACCGACTACCTGGTCACGGGCAGGCTGCCCGCGAAGGACGTGAACTGCCGGACCGAACCGGCCCGTTCGGAGCTCCGGCCCGGGCCCGACGCGGCTCCGTCCCCGGCTCCGGCCCCGGTGAAGCCGCTGCCGTTCCCGCCCGCGGCGCCGAACCGGTTCTGAGGCGACCGAGAAGGCGAACTCCGACCCCGCGCCCCCGGCGCGGGGTCGGAGGCGCTCCGGGG
>NZ_JBSGXB010000465.1:0-4261 GCF_053609185.1 Streptomyces sp. NPDC054956
GGATTCCCTTGCAGACCTCGAAGATCTCCTCGGGGTCGGGCAGCCGCCCCTTGCCGGTGTCCTTGCCGGTGAGCCGGCCGACGGCCGGCTCGATGACGACGGCGCCGCGCAGGCGCAGCGTGGCCACGTTCTCCTGGGTGGCCGGGTGCTCCCACATCTCGGTGTGCATCGCGGGTGCGAACACCACGGGACAGCGCGCGGTGAGCAGCGTGTTGGTGAGCAGGTCGTCGGCCAGCCCGTGGGCGGCCTTGGCCAGCATGTCGGCGGTGGCCGGGGCGACGACGACGAGGTCGGCGGACTGGCCGATCCGCACGTGCGGCACCTCGTGGACGCTCTCCCAGACCTCGGTGGAGGCCGGGTTCCCGGAGAGGGCGGCCCAGGTGGCCTCGCCGACGAAGTTCAGCGACGCCGCCGTCGGCACCACCCGTACGTCGTGCCCCGACTCGGTCAGCCGACGCAGCAGCTCGCACGCCTTGTAGGCGGCGATCCCGCCGCTGACTCCGAGCACGACCTTCGGCTTACCCACCACACACGCCCCTTCGGCTGGTCCCCGTACTCACCTATGACACATATGACACACCACAGGCCCGGCAGATGTTCTGCCGGGCCTGTGGTGAAAGGAAAAACTCGTGCCTTACTGAGCCGGGGCCTCGATGGCCTCGGAGGTCAGCAGACCCGCGTTGATCTCGCGCAGCGCGATCGAAAGCGGCTTCTCGTGGACGTGGGTGTCCACCAGCGGGCCGACGTACTCGAGCAGGCCCTCACCGAGCTGCGAGTAGTACGCGTTGATCTGACGGGCACGCTTGGCCGCGTAGATCACGAGGCTGTACTTCGAGTCCGTGGCCTCGAGCAGCTCGTCGATCGGCGGGTTGATGATGCCCTCGGGCGCAGTGATGGAAGAGGACACGCTCTACCTTCCGAAGATGGGTTGAAAGATCCGTTGACGAACACCGATCGACTGAAAAAATCGATCAACGATCAAACAACATTCATCAAGGCTAGCAGCTCGCGCGCCACGTCCTCGACCGAGGTGTTGACCAGGGTGGTGTCGAACTCGGATTCGGCAGCGAGTTCGATCTTGGCGGCGGCGAGCCTGCGCTCGACGACCTCCGGTGATTCCGTGCCCCTGCCGGTGAGCCGGCGAACCAGCTCGTCCCAGCTCGGAGGCGCCAGAAAGACCAGCTGGGCCTCGGACATCGACTCCCGGACCAGTCGGGCGCCCTGGAGATCGATCTCCAGCAGTACCGGCTCGCCGTTCTCCAGGCGTTCCAGCACCGCGCCGCGGGGTGTGCCGTAGCGGTTGCCCGCGAACTCGGCCCACTCCAGCAGCTCGCCGTTGGCGATCAGCTTGTCGAACTCGTCGTCGTTGACGAAGAAGTACTGGACTCCGTGTCGCTCACCGGGCCGCGGCTTGCGGGTGGTGGCCGACACCGAGAGCCAGACCTCGGGGTGGACCTTGCGCATATGCGCGACGACCGTGCTCTTGCCGACCCCCGAGGGGCCGGAGAGCACGGTCAGCCGCGGACGAACCTCTGCTGCCATAGAGCGATTATCCAGGTTCTCGGGACTGCCTGAGAACGCCGGTCGAACTTCAGGCGACGCGTCAGCCGGCAGGAGTGCCGAACTCACGCTCCAGAGAAGCGATCTGGTTGGAACCGAGACCTCGGACACGCCGGGACTCGGAGATGCCGAGGCGCTCCATGATCTGCTTGGCGCGCACCTTGCCGACGCCAGGCAGGGACTCCAGAAGTGCGGAGACCTTCATCTTGCCGATGACGTCATTCTCCTGGCCCGTCTTGATGACGTCCTGGAGGGAGGCGCCGGAGTGCTTGAGTCGATTCTTCACCTCGGCCCGCTCCCGGCGAGCCGCGGCGGCCTTTTCGAGCGCTGCTGCGCGCTGTTCAGGGGTAAGGGGCGGAAGAGCCACGCCTACGTCACCTCGGATGTCGAACTGTCGGATACGGACCGGTGGGGAGCTTGAGGGCACCACACCAGGGAAGCGCCCGAACAGCGGTGTTGCTCGATCACTGCTCGTTCACTCTGGTCGGAGACTAGCGGCCATCACCGCTCCCGTCAGCGAGAACGGACGAAAAGTCCTGGTCAGCCTCCACTGAACCGTACATCACGGACAAACTACCCCGGTTTTGTCCGGTGAAAGACGTTCGATTTTCGTCAGACAGTGCGATGAGCGAGCCCGACGGCCTCCTCGAACGCTCCGATTCCGCGTGCGGCGAGTGCCGAACGCAGCTCGTCGCGGATCCTCAGCGGCGCGGACGGATCGTTGAACAGAGCCGTCCCGACGGCCACTCCGGAAGCCCCGGCGAGGACGAATTCCAGCGCGTCCCGGCCGGAGGCGATCCCGCCCATCCCGAGGATGGGGACCCGCCGTACGGAGCCGGCGAGCATCGCCCCGTGGACCTGGTGGACGCAGCGCACCGCGACGGGCCGGATCGCGGGCCCCGAGAGACCGCCGGTGACCCCCGCGAGGGCCGGGCGCATCGTGTCGGTGTCGATGGACATGCCGAGCACCGTGTTGATCATCGAGAGCCCGTCGGCGCCCGCCTCCGTACAGGCCGCCGCGATGTCGGTGATCCGGGTGACGTCGGGCGACAGCTTGGCGTAGACGGGCAGCGCGGGGTCGGCCGCCGCCTTGACCGCCGCGACGACGTCGAAGGAGGCATCGGCGTCACAGGCGAAGACGAGCCCGCGACTGGCGACGTTGGGGCAGGAGATGTTGGCCTCGATGCCGACCACCCCGGGCTGCCCGGTCAGCCGGGCGGCCGCCGCGGCGAACTCCTCCGCCCGCTCCCCCGCGACCGATACGAGCACCCGTGCCCCGCGTTCGGCCAGCCAGGGCAGCTCGTGCTCGACGAAGTGGTCGATGCCGGAGCCCTGGAGGCCGATGGAGTTCAGCATCCCGCTGGGGGTCTCTGCCATGCGCGGAGTGGCCCTGCCGGAGCGGACGTACGGCATCACGGTCTTGGTGGTGATCGTGCCGAGCTCTCCGAGGGGGGTGAAGCGGTGCAGCTCGCGGCCGTAGCCGGCGCAGCCGGAGGCGGTGGAGACGGGGTTGGGGAGGGTGACGTGCGCACCGAGCGGTGCCGACATGTCGACGTCTTCGGGGTTCATCGCTCGCGTCATCGCGCACCCGCCTCGGGAGCCATGGCGGCGGCGCCCTCGAGATCCTCGGGCAGGCTCCCGGCATCGTCCCACCGCACGGTGGTGCCGTCGAACACAGGGCCGGATGTGCAGGAGCGAAGGAAGCGGGTGACGCCGTCGGGGCCGGTGACGGGCAGGACGCAGCTCATGCAGATCCCGATCCCGCAGGCCATGGCCTCCTCGACGGCGGTGTGACTGGCGGCGCCGGCGGTGGTGGCGATCTCCGTGACGGCCCTGAGCATGCCCATCGTTCCGCAGGAGTGGACCTCGGTGGCGCCGACCGCGGCGATGGCCTCGGGGAGCGGATCGGTGACCCGGCCCCGGCGGCCGGCCGACCCGTCGTCGGTGACGACGTACACGTGCTCGGAGAGCTCCTCGGCCCGCTCGACCCCGAACAGCCGGTCCGCGGTGGCGGCGCCGAGCACGAAGGCGACCCGGCCGCCGCGGCTCCGGATCTCCTCGGCGAGGGCCGCCATCGGGGCGCTGCCGTAACCGCCGGCGACGAGGACCGCTCCGACGGGGCCGTCGGGGAGGGGGAAGGGCGTGCCGAGGGGCGCGATCAGGTCGACGGTGTCGCCGGCCCGGTGCCGGGCCAGCGCCCTGGTCCCCCGGCCGGCCTCGGCGAAGACGAACTCGACGGTTCCCTCTACGGGGTCGGCGCGGTGGATGGAGAGGGCGCGCCGCAGCAGTGTGGAGGAGTCGCGGCCGCCGATGGCCAGCGCCCCGAAGTGACCGGGCCGCGCTCCCGTGACGCCGGGGGCATCGAGGACGAGGTGGTGGTACGCCCCGACGGGTGTGATCCGCCGGATGGTGGCGAGGGTCTGTACAGGGGGCACGCGGAGCGCTCCGTCCGAGAAGGGGGCCGAACCCCCCACCCCATGCTCACCCCGGCCGACCCGTGAATCACCGGCCCGAAGCCCTGACCCTCCGGGCCGTACGCCCTTACCGGGCGCCGCGCCCGCCGGCGGGGGCGCGGTCCGCTGCGCGGGGCGGAGTCCCCTACCCGCCCTTCCCCCGTTCCCAGGGCTCCGCCCTGCCCCACCAAGGCCCGGGCTCCGCCCGGCCCCCTGGGACTCCGCCCCGGACCCCGCGCCTCAAACGC
>NZ_JBSGXB010000466.1:0-4231 GCF_053609185.1 Streptomyces sp. NPDC054956
GTGGGGCACTGATGTCGACGACGCCGTCCGCCAGGTCGATCCGCAGCACCCGCGGACCCGTGAAACGCGCCCTGCCTTCGTACACGGTGACGAAGTCCGCCTCCTGGCGCCCCCGGCGGCCCTCTTCGCGTTCGGCGTCCAGCCGCCCGAACACCCGGTCGCGGAGCGCCCGCCAGCGCAGGGCGAGCAACTCCGCGTCCACGTCGTACGTGCCGGCTTCACCGACCGTACGGGCCACGTGGGCGGCGTGGGCGAGCATCTTGCTCGGGATGCAGCCCGCGTTCAGACAGGTTCCGCCGAACCACTTCTCCTCGACGATGGCGACGTCGAGGTCGGCGAACGAATCGTCGACGACGGAGTTGCCGGATCCCGCACCGATGACGACAAGATCGTGCTGACGCATCACGGCAGGCCCTCCAGGCCGTGCCCGCGGCCCGTCGGCCGCCTACCAGTAGTGCCGTCGGCCGCCGACCGCATGGCCGACCGAGCCCAGAATCCAGAGCACCGCCCCGACCACGAGCAAGATGATTCCGATGGTCCACAGGATGGAGATTCCGGTCAGGAATCCGATGAGCAGGAGGATGAGTCCGGCGACAAGCATGGTGTCCTCGTTCCCATGTCGGGAAATCGGCGGAACGGTCGATCCGCCGGATCCTTCAGTCCGCGTGTACCCGGGAATTCCGTCCCTATCGACGACGCGCCCGGATCTTTCGCGGCGGCAAAGGGTCAGCCCGCCTCGAGGGGGTATAGACCCAACGGGGAAGACACCGAGGCCCGGCCCCGCGTTCCGGTGCGGAGCCGACCCGGTCCGAGATCGGACGTCCGCATGACCTCTGCGAAGGCTTTCGAACACCCTGCGTTGTTCTACCGGGGCGAGGACGAGTACGTCGCCGCTCTGGGGCCCTTCATCAGGGCCGGCGCGGAGGCAGGCGAGCCCGTCGCCGTGGCCGTACCGGACGGACACCTCCGGCTGATCAGGGCGGAGCTCGCAGACGCGGCCCCGAACCCCGCGCTGCCCGGGGTGCGCTTCGTCGACATGACGCGGGAGGGGCGCAATCCGGGCCGGATCATCTCCCGGGTCCTCCTGGGCTTCGCCGACGCCCACCGGTCCGGGCATGTCCGTATCGTCGGTGAACCCGTGTGGCCGGGGCGTACCCCACAGGAGTACCCCGCGTGCGTCCAGCACGAAGCCTTGATCAACAACGCCTTCCGCGGCCGTGACGTGACCGTCCTGTGCCCGTACGACGCGCAGCGCCTGCCCGCCGAGGTGCTCGCCGACGCGCGGGTCACCCATCCGGCCGTCATCGAGGGCGGCCGGGAGCGGGTGAGCGGCCCCTTCTCACCCGCCCGCGCCCTCGCCCACAGCAACGAGCCGCTGCCGCACCCCGCCGACGCCGCCGCCTTCGATTTCGACGCGGGGAGCCTGCGGGGCGCGCGCCTGTTCGCTGCCCGGATCGCCTCGCGGCTGGCCGCGGCCGAGGAGACGCGTGTGGCGCTCTTGCTGACCGTGGCCGAGCTCACGACGAACAGCGTGGTGCACGGCGGCGGGAGAGGGACCCTGCGGCTTTGGATCGAGGGAGATCAACTGGTGTGCGAGGTACGCGACTTCGGATGGTTGCGCGATCCGCTCGCCGGTCGCGTACCGCCCCCGGTCGAGCGTCCCGGAGGCCGCGGGCTCCTCCTCGTCAACGAGCTCGCCACGCTGGTCCGCATGCACACCGGCGCCGCGGGGACGACGGTCCAGGCCTCTCTCGACCTGCGGCCCGTAGCCCTGCCGTGACGTGATGTCCTGGCCCCGGGTCCACGCCGGGACCCGGGGCGGTCCGGCCGGCGGCCGGACCCGTCAGGGCGCCATCTCGTACGAGCCGGCCAGGGCCTCGACCCGCGCCCAGACGCGGGCCGCGCGGTCCGTGTCGACGGCCGGGCGGCGGACGGCGCCGAGCGCCCAGTCCTGCTGGACCGTCGTGGCGGAGTCCTTGCCGTGGAGCTCGACCGCGTGCGCGGAGAAATCGCGTACGAGCACGCCGAACAGCTCGTCGAGCACGTCCTCGTCCAGGCCGGTCAGGCGGGCCTGCTCCAGGACGAGCTGGCCGTGCACGACCAGCGCGAAGAGCTGGCCGACCGCCAGGAGGAGGTCCAGGTCGCGGCTCTGCTGCTCGTCGGGCGCGGCGGTCTCGACGAACGTGCAGAGGGCGTCGGCCTGTTCGCGGAACCGGGCGACGTTGGGCACGGAGGCGTACGCGTCGTAGGCGGGGCGCCAGTCGTGGAAGCGTACGGAGCCCAGACCGCGGGCCGGGCCCTGGCGGAAGAGGAAGTCGTCGTCGGCCGCGTCGAGGCGGGTCGGCACGGGCGCGTAATCGGCCGGGGCCAGCAGGTGGTTGCGCATGAACTTGAGGATCAGCGCGAGGTTGACGTGGACCGTGCCCTCCAGCTTCGGCAGACCGCGGATCTCGACGGCGGCCTGGGCGAAGTAGGTGTCCTTCTCGAAGCCCTTGGCCGCGATGACGTCCCACATCAGGTCGATGACCTTCTCGCCCTCCGTGGTCACCTTCATCTTGGTCATCGGGTTGAAGAGGAGGTAGCGGCGGTCGTCGGGGCCGGCGGAGCGGAAGTAGTCGACGGCGCGGTCGCTGAACAGCTTCATCCCGACGAGCCGGACGTAGGCGTCGGTCAGTTCGCGGCGCACGTGCGGGAAGGCGGTGACGGGGCGGCCGTAGAGGATGCGGCCCTGGGCGTGGGTGACGGCCTCGTACATCGCGTGCTCGCAGATGCCGATCGACGCGGTGCAGAGGTTGAACTTGCCGACGTTCACGGTGTTGAGGGCCGCGTCGAAGGCGGCGCGGCCGGTGTGCAGGACGTCGGCGGCGGTGAC
This sequence comes from Streptomyces sp. NPDC054956, assembly GCF_053609185.1. Lineage (NCBI taxonomy): Bacteria > Bacillati > Actinomycetota > Actinomycetes > Kitasatosporales > Streptomycetaceae > Streptomyces > Streptomyces sp. NPDC054956. Next base: position 2,873 of record NZ_JBSGXB010000466.1, read on the forward strand.
CGGGTAGTCCGTCAGGCGGAACTCGCTGACGTACTTGGAGGAGTCGACGACGTTCTTCACCAGCCCGTAGGCGGGGTGGCGGCTGTCGGCCGCGAAGAACACGTAGCCGTCGGGGCCCTCGATGTCGGTGCGCCGGCCGAAGACGGAGACGAGTCCGGCCGCGTTGCCGTTGCCGATGTAGTACTTGGACCCGGTGGCCCGGAAGCCGCCGTCGCCGTCGGGCTCCAGGAGCATGTCGGTCGAGTAGATGTCCGCGCCGTGGGTCTTCTCGGACAGGCCGAACGCGAACACCTCGCCCTCGGAGAGGAGTTCGGCGGCGCGGGCGCGGGCGGCGGCGTTGTCGCTCTGCCAGACCGGGCCGAGACCGAGGACGGTGACCTGCCAGGCGTACCAGTAGTCCAGCCCGTAGAAGCCGAAGATCTCGTTCAGGGCGGCGATCCGCGCGGTGTCCCAGCGCTTGTGGGGCTCGTCCTGGCCCGCGGCGGAGGCGGGGGTCAGGAAGGCGGCGAAGAGCCCTTCCTTCGCGGAGAACGCGAGGAAGTCCGCGAGCCAGGCACGGGAGCTGTAGTCCTCCAGCAGCTTGCGCTTGCCCCGGTCCTCGAACCAGTCGACGGTGGCGCGCAGCAGCCTGCGGGTCTCGGGGTCGAAGTGCGCGGGGTCGTAGGTGCGCGGGTTGAAGAGGAGGGGGTCGCTCATGGACGTTTCGCCTTCCGGTCGGAGGATGAGGGGTGAAGGTGAAGGGTGAGGACGAGGCAGTACGGGAGGTGGGGGCCCGTGGCGGTGCGATCGGCGGGGTCAGGGCGCCACGAGGCGGTGGAGCGTGTCGAGTACGTCCTCCAGCCAGGCGAGCTGCATCCGCTCGTAGGCGATGCCGCCGCGGAGCACGACGTGCTGGAGCTCGCGTCCGGCGTCGTCCGCGACGGGGGCGTCCGCTCCGGTGAAGTCGCGCAGTTCGCCCGCCAGGTAGTGCGTGAGCCGGTCGGCGTGCGCCCGGTGGTGGCGCTCCACCTCGAGGATGAGCGCGGCGGGGTCGTCGAAGGCCGCGCCGCGGATCTTCACGGCGAGCTCGTGCCGGACGGTGTCGGGCTGGACGGGCTCGTGGAGCCACGCCGAGAGCGCGGACCGGCCGGCCGGGGCGACGGAGTACTCCTTCTTGTCCGGCCTCGACTGCTGCGCCACTTCGAGGACGTCGACCCAGCCGTCGCCCTCCATCCGCTTGAGCACGCGGTAGATCTGCTGGTGGGTGGCGGTCCAGAAGTAGCCGATGGACCGGTCGAACCGCCGGGCCAGCTCGTAGCCGGAGCCCGGCTTCTCCAGGAGGGAGACGAGGATCGCGTGCTCGAGTGCCATGCCCCGATC
>NZ_JBSGXB010000467.1:0-4206 GCF_053609185.1 Streptomyces sp. NPDC054956
GTCCAGCTCTTGAACCCCTCAGGAGGGGTGATTTCCGGCCATTACAGGTCGAGGGTCGCCGTCAGCCGCGTGTCGCCGTGCGAGTGGCTCGCGCGGACCTCGTAGCCGCCGCCGATCCGCCGCCAGGCGCGGGCGTCCTCGTCCCAGATCTCGAAGGCGCGCCCGGGCAGGGCGATCTCCACCTCCACGGTCTCGCCGGGGCCTGCCGTCACGCTCGCGAAGCCGGCCAGCCAGCTCGCCGGGCGCTCCACCGTGTCGGAGGTGGGGGCCAGGTAGACCTGGACGGTCTCGCGGCCCGGGCGGGTGCCGGTGTTGGTGACGCGGACCCGCGCGGCCGTCGGGGTGACCTCCAGGGACTCGTACGCCCAGTCCGTGTAGCCGAGGCCGTGCCCGAAGGGGTAGGCGGGGGCGATCCCCTCCTTCTCGTACGCCCGGTAGCCGATGAAGAGCCCCTCGCGGTACTCCAGGCGTCCCTCGGTCGGGACGACCTCGGTGACCGGCGCGTCCGCGAACCGCGCGGGCCAGGTGGTGGGCAGCCGCCCGCCCGGCTCGGCGTCCCCGAGGAGTACGTCGGCCAGCGCGGCCCCGCCCTCCTGCCCGGGGAACCAGGTCAGGAGCACCGCGGCCGCGTCCTCGCGCCACGGGAGTTCCACCGGGGAGCCGGCGTTGACGACGACCACGGTGTTCGGGTTGACGGCGGCGACGGCCCGGACCAGGTCGTCCTGGCGGCCGGGGAGGCGGAGGTCCTTGCGGTCGAAGCCCTCGGACTCCACCCGCTCGGTGGTGGCGACGACCACGACGGCGGTGTCCGCGGAGCGCGCCGCCTCCACCGCCTCGGCGATGAGCTCGTCGGCGGAGCGCTGCGGGCCGAGGTGGAGGAAGGAGAACATGATCGCCTTGAGCGGCAGGGTGGTCATGTCGGGGACCTGGTAGGTCAGGGAGACCTCGACGGCCTCGCCCTCGGTGAGGGTGATCCGGGTCCGCTCGCTGGGGGCGCCGAAGAAGGCCTCGAAGGGGTCGGCCTCGTTGCCCAGCGCCTGGACGCCCTCCCAGCGGACCTCTCCGCCGACGGCGAGGGTGAAGGCGCCGAGTCCGCGGGTGCCGAAGGCGTGTTCGCCGCTCTCGCGCGGGACGAACGTACCGACGACCTCGATGCTCGCCATCGTCGCGTACGAGGCGCCCTCGGGCAGGTCGTCACCGATCCACTGGACCTGGCCGGTCGGCAGCGAGCCCGTGCCGAGGACGGCGCCGGAGGCGTCGCGGCAGATCGCGCGGAGTTCGAAGCCCTTGTCGGCGGGGGTGAGTTCGTCGGAGGGGTCGGCGCCGACGGTGAAGGTCAGCGACCCCGTCGAGGGACCTGCCAGGGCCTCGGCCAGGCCGTCCAGCGGGGAGACGATGCGCTCGGGGAAGACGGTGGCGGAGCCTCCGCCGAGGACGCGGGCGTCGCGGGCGGCGGCGCCGATGAGGGCGACGGTGCGGCCGGCGGTGGCGTCCAGGGGCAGGGCCGGCCGGTCGCCGGACACGGTCTCGTTGCGGACGAGGACGAAGCCGCGGGCGGCGATCTCGCGGGCCAGCGCCTGGCCGTCGATCCCGGCCGGGGCCTCGCCGACGACGGCGGGGGCGCCTTCCAGGATGCCGACGCGGGCGGCGAGGCGCAGCACGTTGCGCACGGCCTCGTCGACGGCGGACTCCGGGACCTCGCCGGCGCGGACGGCGTCGGCGAGCGGTGCGCCGTAGACGGTGACGGGGCCGGGCATGGCCACGTCGAGGCCGCCGAGGATGTCGCCGGTGGTGGAGCGGGCGGCCATCCAGTCGGAGACGTTGTACCCGTCGAAGCCCCACTCGCCGCGCAGGACCTCGTTGACGAGGTACCGGTGCTCGCTCATGGTCGTGCCGTTGACCTGGTTGTACGCGGTCATGATGCCCCAGGGGTGGGCATTGGCCACGATGGCCTCGAAGGGCGCCAGGTACAGCTCGCGCAGCGGGCGGGGGGCGATGACGCTGTCGACGGTGAACCGCTCGGTCTCGGCGTCGTTGCCGACGAAGTGCTTGACGGTGGTGCCGACGCCGCCGTCCTGGACGCCGTTCACGTAGCCGCTGCCGACCGCGCCGGTGAGGAACGGGTCCTCGGAGTAGCACTCGAAGTGGCGGCCGCCGAGCGGGGAGCGGTGCAGGTTGACGGTGGGCGCGAGGAGGACGTGGACGCCCTTGCGGCGGGCCTCCTGGGCGAGGAGGCGGCCGGCCAGGCGGGCGAGCGCGGGGTCCCAGGCGGCGGCGAGCGCGGTCGGGGAGGGCAGGGCGATGGAGGGGTCGTCGGCGGTCCAGCGCACGCCGCGGACCCCGATGGGGCCGTCGGACATGACCAGGGAGTTCAGGCCGATCTCGGGGACGGCGGGCAGGGACCACATGTCCTGACCGGCCAGCAGCCGGGCCTTGGTGTCGAGATCCAGCTTGCCCAGCGCCGCCTCTACGACGTCGTTGCGGACCTGATCGGCATCGGTCACGGCCATGCCTCCTCGTTGAGTGCGGGTGATCGAGACGCGGGCCGCGCGCCCGCCGTGCGGGGCGGCTGCGCGGTGCGGCTGGCCCCATCGTGGACCGTTTACCTGTAGATCGGTAGGGTTCGTAATCTGTTCGTGATACAAAGATGCCGTACGGTCCTGCTGGCAGGGTGAGCGGAAGGGGCGTCGCGGCGATGGCCAGGGCGAGGAACGAGGAACGGCGCGGGGAGATCGTGCGCGCGGCCGTCGAGGTCATCGCGGAGCGCGGCTACCGCGGCGCTTCGCTGGGCACGGTCGCCGAGCGCGTGGGCCTGACCCAGCAGGGGCTGCTGCACTACTTCCCGACCAAGGAGGCGCTGCTGGTCGCCGTCCTGCAGGAGCGCGACCGCTGGGACACCGGCGGCGGCAGCCGCGCCTCGGCCGGCGCGTGGCGCCTGGACCTGCTGGCCGCGCTGGTGGACTACAACGCCATGCGCCCGGGCATCGTGCAGACCTTCTCGGCGCTGCTCGGCGAGAGCGTCACCGACGGGCACCCCGCGCGGGAGTTCTTCACCGAGCGGTACGAGCAGGTGCGCGGGGAGATGGCCGCGATGCTGCGCGCCGAGTTCGGCGAACGCCTCCCCTCGGGCCTCACCCCCGAGCAGGCGGCCCCGCTGCTGGCCGCCGTGATGGACGGGCTCCAGTACCAGTGGCTGCTCGCCCCGGAATCCGTGGACATGCCCGCGGCCTTCCGGTCCTTCCTGACCCTGCTGCAGGGGCCGGCGGCCTGAGGTCCCGCGGGGTCCGGCGCCCGGCGCCCCGCAGGGATCGGCGGCCCGAGGTCTCGCGGGTCCGGCCGCCCGGGGCCCCGCATCGCGCGGCTGGCATGCTGGGGCGCGTGAAGATCGCCGCCGCGCAGCTGACCTGCGCCCCCGCCGACGTGTCCGCCAACGCCGCGCGAGCGGCCGCCCTCGCCGTCCGGGCCGGGCAGGAGGGCGCCGAGCTGGTGGTGTTCCCCGAGTTCACGCTGACCGGGTACGAACTGCCCGCGCTCGCCGCCGATCCCGGGCTGTGGCTGACCGGGCCCGAGGACCCGCGGCTGGACCCCGTCCGCGCCGCCGGGACCGCCACCGCCGTCAACGTCGCGCTGCGCGGGGACGGCCCCCGGCCCCTCATCGCGACCCTGGTGCACGACGCGGCGGGCGCGCACGTGACCACGTACGCCAAACAGCACCTCTTCCGCCAGGAGCAGGAGGTCTTCGCGGCGGGCACGGTCCCCGGCCGGTTCGAACTCGGCGGTATCCGCTTCTCCCTGGGCATCTGTTACGACAACCACTTCGCGGACGTGCCCGGCGCGGGCGCGGCGGCCGGCTGCCGGGTGCACCTGGCGAGCTCGCTCTACGGGACGGGCGACGGCATCGCCGAGCGCGCCTCGGTGTACCCCGGGATCGCCCGGGAGCACGGGATGTACGTGGCCCTGGCCAACCACGTCGGGCCGGCGGGGCCGTGGACGGGATGCGGCGGAGCGGCCGTGTGGGCGCCGGGCGGGGCACTGCTGGCCGAGGCCGACGACCGTACGCCGTCGCTCGCCGTGGCGGAGATCCCGGCGAACGTACCGGCGGAGGCCGGGGCTTAGACCGTTCGGGAAGGCCCGGCGGAGTTCCGGTACGGCCTCCCGCCTGCTTCCCGGCCCGGAAACGGGCGCGGGCCCGCCCCCTTGAGGGGG
>NZ_JBSGXB010000468.1:0-4088 GCF_053609185.1 Streptomyces sp. NPDC054956
GCACTGGCCACGGAGCGCGCCGCCGTTCCCGGCGCCCGGGGGCCGGGGCCGCGTCAGCCGTTCGGGACCTCGTCCACGAAGGCGGTGCCCGCGGTGCGGTAGGCGCTCACCTTGGCGGCGACCTGCGCCGGGGTGAGGACCTGGTCCTTGACGTGCAGGACGTAGTCGACCTTCTGGTCGTAGGCGCGGGGCGTGGATCCCGGCTGGCCGTTCAGGTCGATCAGCCACTGGTTGAAGTTGATCGACATGGGCCGCTCCGGCAGGTACTTGGCGTCGTGCGTGCCGAAGACCTGGCCGTCGACGTAGTAGGTGATGGCGTTGTTGTCGATGGTCAGCACCAGGTCGTGCCAGCCCGCGTAGCTGATCCGGGACTCGGTGTGCTGGTTGACGGCCTCCCACGGGTCGGGACGGTACGTCTCCCAGGACGTGGTGTAGAGGATGTTCGAGGGCTCTCCCCAGCCGCCGTTGGGGAGGTACTCGAAGTCGTACTCGGCGTAGTCGTCGGCCATCGGGGCCTTGAGGTCGTTGATGGTGAAGAAGGTCTGCACGAGGTGGTCGCCGTCCGGACCGTACTTGGGGGCGTCGGAGAACTTCACCCGCGCCGCGTAGGTGCCGTTCTTGAACTTCGTCGCCTTGGTGAGGACTTCGGTCTGCTTGGTGCTCTCGCCCGAGCCGGCGGTCGAAGTCTCCAGGTTCATCACGGAGTTGCCGCCCTCGGTCTGGAAGGTGACGTTCTCCGGGGACCAGGCGGCGCCGGGGACTCCGGGACCGCCGGAGTTGGAGCGCACGCTCCAGCCGTGGGCGGCGATCGCCGGGTCCGCGGAGGTGGTGTAGGTGAAATCGTCGAAGAGGGCGGCTCCGGCCGGTCCCGGATCGGTCGGCGTGGGGGTGGGCGTGGGGCCCGTCGGCGTGGGGGTCGGCGTCGGGTCGGGGACGTTGCCGCCGGGCGCGGTGCCCCAGACGGTGGCGGAGCCCAGCCGGGCGGTCACCTTGTCCCAGTCCCCGTAGGCCGTGCGGGCTCCGTCGAAGGAGTAGTCGTCGGACTGCCGCAGGGTCTGCCAGTCGGCGCGGTGGAAGCGCAGCTGCATGTCGCCGGTGTCGGCGCCGGGGGCGAGGGTGCCCGCGCCGCCGGTGAAGGTGATCTCCAGGTACCGGTCGGCGGTGGCGGTCGGATTGGCCGGGGTGCCGAAGGTGCCGGTGATGTTCGCGCAGCCCTTGACCGCCCAGGAACAGGCGAACCGGTACTGGACGTCCGGGCCGTCGGCCTTGAAGTAGTAGCGGAAGGTGACCTGGCTCAGGGAGACGGTGGCGGAGCCGTTGTTGACCACCTTGAACCAGGGCTCCACCTGGTCGGCGGTGGCCCCGGTGGCGCTGGTGCGGTACTGGATCTTGACGGATTCGGCGGCCGCGGTCGCGGGCAGTGCGGTCAGGGCGGCCGAGCCGGTGCCGGCGAGCAGGGTCACGGCCAGGGCCACGGCCATGCGGCGCTTGACGCCGTCGGAGCTCCGGGGAGCAAGAGGGGTACGGGGTGTACGGGGCGCACGCATGCTGGGTCCTCTCGGGGTGGGGGGATCACTGGGTGAGCAGAGGGGCTTGCGGGGCGGTGCGGTACGGGGGCCGGCCCCGCGGCACGCCGAGGGCCGCGAGCCGGGTCCGGTGGTGGCCGAGCCGGCGGTGGAAGTCCGGCCAGTCGCGGTGCGCCGACCAGGCGGTGTCGGCCAGGGCGCACAGCCTCGGGAAGGCCAGGTACTCCAGCTCCGCCGGGGTGCGCGCGTACTCGGTCCACAGCTGCGCCTGGGTGCCGAGGACCCGGCGCGCGGCCTCGGGCTCCCAGTGCCCGGGGGCGGGCTCGTTGTCGTAGACCCCGCGCAGGTCGAGCACGCCGTCCTGGCCGCGCGGCTCGCCAGGGTCCGCGGACTGCGGATAGTCCAGGTACGTGGAGCGGTACGGGGCCATGATCACGTCGTGGCCGCGCAGCGCGGCGGCTCGCCCGTGTTCCGCGTCGCGCCAGGCCATGGCCGTGAACCCGGCGGGGAGATCGGCTCCGGTGTCGGTCCAGCCGAGGGGGCGGCGGCCGAGCCGGGCCAGGTGCGCGGCGACGGCGCCGAGGAACCAGCGGTGGAGGTCGCCCGGTCCGGACAGCCCCTCGGCGGCGATCCGCGCGCGGGCGGCCGGCGAGCGTTCCCATTCCGTGCGGGGGCATTCGTCGCCGCCGACGTGGACGTAGGGGGCGGGGAACACGTCCGCGACCTCGTCGAGGACCGCCCGGCAGAAGTCGAGGACCCCGTCGTGCACCCCGAGGACGTTCTCGCAGACCCCCCACTCGGTCCACGGCTCCAGCCGGACGCCGGGCCGGTTGCCGAGTTCGGGGTAGGCGGCGAGGGCGGCACGGGCGTGGCCCGGCATCTCCACCTCGGGTACGACGCTCACCCCGCGCCGGGCCGCGTAGGCGACGAGTCCGGCCAGTTCGGCGCGGGTGTAGGCGCCTTCGTGCGGGATTCCGTCGCCCGAGGTCTCGGCCCGGCGCCCGCCGATCCCGGTGAGCCGGGGGTAGGCGGCGACGGGCATCCGCCAGCCCTGGTCGTCGGTGAGGTGGAGGTGCAGGACATTGAGCTTGTGCAGGGCGAGCAGGTCCACGAAGCGGCGTACGTACGCCACGGGCTGGAAGTGGCGGGCCACGTCCAGCATGGCCCCGCGCCAGGCGAACCGCGGCCGGTCGGTGATGCGTACGCAGGGCAGTGACCAGTCGGGGGCGGGCGTACGGGGCTGCGCGCCCCCGGCGGCCGGCGCCCGGGGCGGGAGCAGCTGGCGCAGGGTCTGCACGCCCCGGAGCAGCCCGTCGGGGTGAGCGGCGAGCAGCTGGACCGCGTCGGGGCGGACCGTGAGGGTGTACCCCTCGGCTCCGAGGGCCCGCTCCCCGGGGTCTAGCACGAAGGCGATCCGCCCGTCGGTGTCCGGAGCCAGGGGCAACCCGGTGGCGGGGGTGAGCAGTTCGCGCAGGAGGTCGGCCGCCGGACCGGCGCCGGGGCCGGCCCGCAGCCCGGTACCGCGGTCCAGGGCGAACCGTCCGGGCTGCGCGGTGAGCGATTCGGGACGCGGGACGAGCGCGAGCTCGGGGCGGAGGTCGGTGGCGGTGTCGGTGGCGGTGACGGGCACGGGCACGGCGTCGCGGTTCCTCACCTGATCGCGGGGACAACTCACGGAGGGAACCGAGGAGTTGACCAACTAACCAATTGGTTAGCTGAGTGGCTAGAAGGTGGCACGGCCCGCCTCCACCGTCAACCCCGTACGCTCGGTCCGATTTCTGCGGACACGTCGCGCCGGCCACCCACCGAATGGTTAGATGCGCATGACCAGTTGGACAGGTGACCAGAGGAAACGGGGTCCGGCCATGGAGAAGGGCGCGTCCCACGCATCCGACGCCTCGGGGGCGGTGCTCAAGCGGGAGCGGGTCCGCGAGTACCTGCTGGGTCTCATCGACGTCCGGCGGCCGGGCGACGCGATCCCCTCCGAACGCACCCTGTGCGCCACCCTGGAGGTCTCCCGCCCCACCCTGCGCGCGGCGGTGGACGAGCTCGTGGCCACGGGCGTCCTGGTACGGGAGCACGGGCGCGGGATGTTCGTCGCCCCGGCCAAGATCACCCAGGAACTGGCCGCCGCCGAGGCCGCGTTCGCGATGCGCCAGGCCGCCGGGCACTGGTCGAGCCGGCTCCTGGAGCACTCCACCGTCCAGGCGGGGGCCCGCATCGGCCGCCGGCTGCGCATCTCCCCCGGCGCGCAGCTGCTCTACATCGCCCGGCTGCGGCTGGTGGACGGCTCCCCGATGGCCATCGAGCACCTGCACATCCCGGCCGCCCTGGTGCCCGCGCTGACCCCGGCGGAGCTGGAGGCCGGGGACCTCTACGAGCATCTGCGCGACCACCACGGCGTGTTCGTGCACGAGGCGCAGCAGTCCATCGAGCCGACCGTCGTCAACGAGGCGGAGGCGGGCCTGCTGGACGTCCCGGTGCTCTCCCCCGCCCTGCTCATCGAGCGGCTCACCACCGATTCCACCGGCCGCCCCGTGGAGTACGTGCACTCCGTCTACC
>NZ_JBSGXB010000469.1:0-4065 GCF_053609185.1 Streptomyces sp. NPDC054956
GGACGGGGGCCGCGCTGCTTCTCGTGCGGGTACGGGGCCGGGGGTCAGGCCGGGGTCAGGCCCGGCTCCGCCGTCTCGCCGCCCTCCGCGTCCGCGTATTCGTCGTCCTCTTCCTCGTCGAAGACCGAGCTGACGTCGAACCGGTGCATCACGTCCTGCGGATCGATGTGGGTGAAGGGCGAACCCAGCCACTCCCCCGGTTCCGTGACCTCCTCCGAGGCCGCGATCCAGAGCGTGGAGTCGCCCTCCTCCAGCCCGAAGTCCTTGGCGCGGGAGGCGATCTCGTCCGGCTCGTACTCGCCGAAGAGCACGCCGAGCGCGTCGGCGGTGCCGCCGTCGTGCCCGAGTTCGGCTTCCCGGTCGTGCGCGACGACCCGCTCGGCCTGGGCGATCAGGCGGGCCGGTTCGACGACCGCGTAGTCGCGGCGGATGAGCACGCTGAAGGCGGCGGGCTCGGTGGGGCCGGTGTACGGGAGCCCGTCCTCGGGAGAGGGGATCTCGAAGGGGGTGACCTCGTCGTAGCGGTCGTAGAGGAGTTCGTCGTACACCTCGGCGGCGGCGGCGAGTTCGTTGAACGCCGCGTAGACGTCGGGGTCATCGTCCCCGATCCTGCTCTCGACCGCCGCGAGGTGACGGTCGAGCGCGGCCTTGACCGCCTCGGCGGCGGCGCGTACCTCGGCAACAGTGGGCAGAGCGGCATCAGACATAGTGCAGACGCTATCCGTAGCAGGGCTCTGCCCGCACAATAGATGCGATGCCGGAATACGAATTTGTCGACTTGTACGTGCCTCGCGGGGTTCCACGCCAGGAAACGACCCGCATGTTGACCGATCACGCCGAGTACGGGCATTGGGAGCTCGACCGGCTGACGCTGCTTCGGGACGGCAGCCGCCGCGTGCGGTTGCGCCGCCGGATCATCCGTCAGGTCCGCGCGACCTGGTGACGCGGGTCCCGCGAAGGGGCCCGCGTCACCGGGGTCAGCACGTGAGCATCCGTCAGGCGGCGTTGCGCGCCCGGCGGTAGAGCACCGCGCCGGCCAGCAGCATGCCCGCGGCCAGGGGTACCCCGGCGGTGAGGACGTCACCGGCGCCGGTCGAGGCGAGCCCCGCGCCCTGATCCGCTCCCCGGCCGGTCGTCGTGCCGGTGCCCTGGGCGGGGTGCGTCACCGGGGTCACGGATCCGGTACCGGGGCCCGTGCCGGGACCGCCGGGGGTTCCGGGCTGCCCGGTGCCGGGCGTACCGGGGTTCCCCGGAGTCCCCGGGTTGCCGTGATCGCCGGGGGTCCCGTGGTCGCCCGGTCCGCCCGGATTGCCGTGGTCACCCGGCCCGCCGGGGTTCCCGTGGTCGCCCGGCCCTCCGGGATTGCCGTGATCTCCGGGTCCGCCGGGGTTCCCGTGATCTCCGAGTCCGCCCGGATTGCCGTGGTCTCCCGGACCTCCCGGATTGCCGTGGTCACCGGGACCGCCCGGGTGTTCCGGGTGGCCGGGGTGGTCCGGCCCGTCGTGGTCGTCGTGGTCGTCGCACGGTTCGTGCGGGTTCCCCGGGTGCTCGGGGTGGTCCGGGTGCTGCGGGTGTCCCGGCCGGCCCGAGAGGTTGGCGCAGCGGTTGCCGAAGGCCGGGTTGAGGGCCCCCACGACCGTCACCGTGTTCCCGCAGGCGTTCACCGGCGCGTCCACGGGCGCCTGGAGGGTGTTGCCGGACAGCAGGCCCGGTGAGTGGGCGGCGCGGCCGGAGGCGCCGGAGTCCGCGTGTGCGTATCCGCCTCCGAACGCGAGCAGACCCCCCGCGGCCGCCATGGTGATCAAGGTCTTCCTGCCGGTGACCTGTACCTGTCGTCGCATCTGTACTTCGTCCCCTGGTGTGTGCGTCGTGCACGCGCACGTGCACGCCCGGTCGGCGCACAGGCCGCACAGGCTCCCCCGCCTGATACGCCGAAAGATCGTCTTCGGGCCCGTAAAGCCCGGCGGCCCCGGAACGCTGGAATGCGCTCCGGGGCCCAGAACTTCAAAAACGTCAGGCGTTGACGCAGGTGTTGCCGAAAGCCGGGTTCAGCAGGCCGATCACGGAGACCGAGTTGCCGCAGACGTTCACGGGGATGTGAACCGGAACCTGGATGACGTTGCCGGACGCGACACCGGGCGAACCGATGGCGGCACCCTGGGCACCGGCGTCGGCGGCAGCCAGACCCGCACCCGCGAGAACCAGACCACCGGTGGCAGCCGCAGCGGCGACAACCTTCTTGAGCATTGTTCCTCCTAGTAGGCAAGTGCGGTCCCAGCCGCGGACCGCACCACCTGTAACGAGGAGGGATCACCGGGGCTACGAGCGTATGAGCGCATTCACTCTTCTCAGTGGAATCCGCACACCTTCCCGATTCCGGTGCGTTAGCTCTCGTCGATGAACCGGTCGAGCACCCGCACGCCGAACTTGAGCCCCTCCACCGGCACCCGCTCGTCGACGCCGTGGAACATCCCGGCGAAGTCCAACTCCGGCGGCAGCTGCAGCGGCGCGAAGCCGAAGCAGCGGATGCCGAGGTCGTCGAAGGACTTGGCGTCCGTACCGCCGGAGAGCATGTACGGGACCGCGTGCGCGATCGGGTCGTGCGCCTTCAGGGCGGTCTGCATGGCGTCCACGAGCTTCCCGTCGAAGTCCGTCTCCAGCGCCTTGTCCGCGTGGACGTCCTCCCGCTTCACGCGCGGACCGAGGATCCGGTCGAGGTCGGCGAAGAACTCGTCCTCGTAGCCCGGCAGGAAGCGGCCGTCCACGTGCGCGGTGGCCTGGCCGGGGATGACGTTGACCTTGTAGCCCGCGCCGAGCATGGTCGGGGCGGCGGAGTTGCGCAGGGTCGCGCCGACCATCTTGGCGATGCCGCCGAGCTTGGCGAGCGTGGCGTCCATGTCGTCCGGGTCGAGCGGGGTGCCCAGCGCGTCCGAGAGCTCGTCCAGGAAGCTCCGTACGGTCTTGGTGACGCGCACGGGCCACTTGTGGCGGCCCAGGCGCCCCACGGCCTCGCACAGCTCCGTGATGGCGTTGTCGTTGTTGGTCATGGACCCGTGGCCGGCGGTGCCCTCGACCGTGAGCCGCATCCAGTGCATGCCCTTCTGCGCGGTCTCCACCAGGTACAGCCGCAGGTTCTCGTTCACCGTGAAGGAGAAGCCGCCGACCTCGCCGATCGCCTCGGTGACGCCCTCGAAGAGCCCGGGGTGCTTGTCGACGAGGTGACGGGCGCCGTAGACGCCGCCGGCCTCCTCGTCGGCGAGGAAGGCGAGCACGATGTCGCGCGGGGGCTTGCGGCCGCTGCGCATGCGGTCGCGCACGACGGCCAGCGTCATCGCGTCCATGTCCTTCATGTCGACCGCGCCGCGGCCCCACACGCAGCCGTCGGCGATCTCGCCGGCGAAGGGGTCGTACGTCCAGTCGGCCGCGTTGGCCGGAACCACGTCGGTGTGCCCGTGGATCAGCAGGGCGGGCCGCGAGGGGTCCTCGCCCTCGATCCGCGCCACGGTCGAGGCGCGCCCCTTGTGCGATTCGAAGATCTGCGGCTCCAGCCCGACCTCGGCGAGCTGCTCGGCGACCCACTCGGCCGCCTTGCGCTCGCCCGGCCCGGAGTGGTCCCCGTAGTTGCTGGTGTCGATCCGGATGAGGTCCCGGCAGAGGTCGACGACCTCGTCCTCGCCGGAGACGGCCCTGCCCGCGCCCGATTCGCTCACGCTGCTTCCTCCCACTGATCAGTACCGAACTGCCTCCATCCTCCCGCTCCGGGCCGCTTCGCCCAAGGGCGATCCCCGGCCGTCGGGGGGTGTGATCGAGGACCCCGGAATGTTTGGTAATGTTTTCCACGTCGGAACGGCCCGCGAGGGACGCGAGACAGACACCTTGTCCGGGTGGCGGAATGGCAGACGCGCTAGCTTGAGGTGCTAGTGCCCTTTATCGGGCGTGGGGGTTCAAGTCCCCCCTCGGACACTTGCGGCGAAAGGCCGGTCGGGAGAGATCCCGACCGGCCTTTCCCATTCCCTCCCGCCGCCTGACCGGCGGCCGGAGCGGATGTGACGAGAGGGACCCCGC
>NZ_JBSGXB010000470.1:0-3992 GCF_053609185.1 Streptomyces sp. NPDC054956
GCACCCTGTGAAGGGGTGCGGGCCACGCCCGTTCCTCATGCCCTGCTTGCCGTGCTCATTCCGGCTTGGGCGAGACCCGGGCGGGTCCGGCACCCGGGTCGGAGGCGAGCTTGTCGTGCAGTTGCCTGCCCTCGTCGCTGAGCTGCTGGGGGCCGCTGAGCGGGGGTACGCCCGACACGTTCGCGCCGGGTGCGCGCGGGGGCTCGTACTCGGTCGGCGCGGTCACCGCCGTGTAGGCCGTGGCGGCCGCGATGACGGCCGTCAGCCCGAGGGCCGCCCGCGTCCACAGTCGCGTGCGGTGCTCGCCCGCCGCCCGTACGACGGCTGCCGCGCGCGGCTCCAGCCGTACGGCGGGCCGCAGGGAGCCGAGCCGTTCGCGCAGCAGGGCGGACTGCTTCTCGGGCGCCACGTCGGCCAGTTCGGGGAGCCGGTCGGCGAGGTCGGCGTGCGCGTTGAGGAGGCGGTTGCCGGCGGTCGGCGTCGAGGCCTCGGTCTCGGCGGCGGTGTCGGGGAGGTCCAGCCCGACGCCGTCGTAGAGGAGCACCGTACGGCGGTGCGCCGGCGGCAGCGCGAGCATCGCGTCGAGCAGGATCCGGTCGGCGGGGTCCGCCGGGGGCTTGTCGGGGTGCCGGTGGGCGCGTCTGAACTGGTGCCAGGGGGAGAGGGCGTACTCGTACGTCGCCGCGCGCACCCAGCCGACCGGGTCCGGGTCGGTGGCGACCTCGGGCCAGCGGTCCCAGGCCTGGTGGAAGGCGCGCTCGACGGCCTCCTGGGCGAGGGCGCGGCGGCCGGTGAGGAGGTAGGCCTGACGGGCGAGCGCGGGGGCGGTGCGGGCGTAGAGCGCGTCGAAGGCCGCGACGGCGAGTCCCTGCGGGGTCCCTTGCGGGGCGTTACGAGCCCCCGTGCCCGGAGCCGCGTCGCCCTCCCCGGCTTCGCCGGGTCCGACGGCCGCCTCCGCCCCCGCCTTACCGCCCGCGTCGGCCTGCGCGTCCGGGCCCGCCTGCGCGTCCGGGCTCTCGGCCGTGGCCGGACCCGTGCCCGGGGCCGCTTCCGCGCCGGAGCCCGAGTCGGGGGCCGTGGCCGTGCCGGGGCCGGAAACGGTGTCCGGGCTCGCGCCGGAGGCTGTGGCCTTGCCCGAGCCGGCAGTGGCGTCCGGGTTCGTGGCGAGGCCCGTGGCCGTGTCGGGGCCCGCAGCCGAGTCCGGGCTCGTGCCGGAGCCCGTGGCTGTGCCGGGGCCGGCAGGGGCGTTCGGGTTCGCGGCGGGGCCGCTGGCCGTGTCGGGGCCCGCAGCGGCGTCCGGGGTCGTGCCGGGGCGCGTGGCCGTGCCGGTTCCCGGGCCCGCGCCTGGGCCCGTACCCGGGCTCGTGCCGGTAGCCGTGGTCGGGCCGGGGTCCGTACCCGGGCTCGTGCCAGTGCCCGTGCCCCTACCCGAGTCGGAGCCGGGGCCCGCGCTCGTGCCGGAGCCGGAGCCCGTGCTCGTGCCGGAGGACGCGCTCGGGACCTGGCCCGGGCCGCGGCCCGCGCCTGTGCTCGGGGGCATCGGGGTGCCGGGGCGGAGGGTGGCGAGGCCGCCGCCGGTGCCGGCCTTGACGGTGGTCTTGGCCTCGTGCCGGGGGACCCCGACGGGGGGCTTGGCGGCGCGCTTGACGGCGGCCTTGGGGCGGGTCTGCGCGCCGACGGGCCGCACGAGCCCGCGCATGCGCAGCCCGAACCGGCTCTCGTTCGCACCGGCGGCCTCGGCCGACTCCGCGTCAGTTTCCGTGTCGGCGCCCGCGAGGCCCAGCTCGTCGCCGTCGGTGACGGCCGCCTCGGACGCGGGTGCTGCGAGGGCCGAGTCCCGGCCGAGCGGGGAGTCGGACGGGGCTGACGCCGTGTCTGTGGCGGGGCCCGTCGCACTGGTTGCCGATTCGGCGTCGGCCTGCCGGTCCCGGGAGGGCCGGGAGCCGGAGGCCGGCGCCGCGTCTGCGGTGGGCTCCGGCGCGCTCGTCGCGGACCCGGCGGACCGGCCGGGGTGTTCGGGCCGTGTCGGTGACGCCGTGTCCGAGACGGGGCCCGGGGCGGCCGTTGGAGGGGTCGCGCGGTCCCGGCGGGGCTCGGTCGAGGGGGCGGCCGTGGTGGTGGCGAGGCGGGTCAGCAGCTTCGCGTAGGCCTCGCGCTTGCGGCCCCGGGGGTCGGTGCGGCCGGTCTCCCAGGAGCGCACCGTGGTCGGGGTGACGCCCACCGCCGCCGCGACCTCCTCGGGCGTAAGCTCGGCCGCTTCGCGCAGGCGTCGGCGTTCCTTCGGGGTGGGGAGGCCGAGCTCCGTGACGCTTTGTGTCATGCCACACTCCCCGCGACCCGGACGCCCTGAGCGAAAAAGTACATAAACGTATATTGAGCGACACCACGGTCATTCGCCTGTTACCCGCCCATAGCGCGTGTCGTTGGCACCATGGGCGCGTGACCCAAGTGACCGAACGCGGGACCCCGTTGCCCACGGCCCCACGGGCCCCCGCGCGGCGCCGATCGCCGGCGGCCGCCGCCTGCGTCGTGGGCGGAGCCGTCGCGGCAGGACTGGGGCTCGGCTTCCTCGCCGTGCTCGTCATCGTGCTGTGGATCAGCTCCCCCTACCCCGACAGCGGCCCCGGCGGCGCCCTGCACCTCGCCGCGGGCCTCTGGCTGCTCGCCCACGGAACCGAGCTGGTCCGGTACGAGACCCTCTCCGGGATCCCGGCCCCCGTCGGCGTGGTCCCGCTGCTGCTCGTCGCGCTGCCCGCGCTGCTCATCCGGCGCGCAGCCAGGCTGGGCAGCGCCGCCGACGAGGATCCCCGCGCGCCCGAGCCGCTCCCCGCCGGGGTCGTGTTCTCCGCCGTGCTCTGCGGCTACCTCGGCGTCGGCGCCCTGGCCACGGTGTACGCGGCCTCCGGGCCGATGCCCGCCGACCCGATCAGCGCGGCCTGGCACCTTCCGCTGGTCGCCGCCCTCGCCGCGGCCGGCGGGGTCTGGGAGGCCCGGGGCCGGCCGCTCGGACGGCTGCCCGGCCGGCTCACCCGCCCCCGCTACGAGCTCGCGCTGCGCGCCGGCGCCGCCGGGGTGCTGGTCCTCATCGGCGGCGGGGCCCTGCTGGTCGGCGCCTCGCTCGCCTGGCACGGCGCGGAGGTGCAGGGGTCGTTCGTGGCGCTGACCGGCGGCTGGTCGGGCCGGTTCGCGGTGCTGCTGCTCGCCGTGACCCTGATCCCGAACGCGGTCGTCTGGGGCGCCGCCTACTCCCTCGGCCCCGGCTTCGCCCTCGGTACGGGGGCCACCGCGACCCCGCTCGGCTTCGGCGGATCGCCCGCGCTGCCGCGCTTCCCGCTGCTCGCGGCGCTGCCTCCGGAGGGCCCCGGCACGCCGCTGACCTGGGCCGTCGCCGCGGTACCGGTGGCGGCCGGGCTGACGGTGGGCTGGTTCGCGGTACGCCGGGCGCGCGAAGTCCCGTACGCGGAGACCGCGCTCACCGCGACCCTGGGCGCGCTGGTGTGCGCCCTGGCCACGGCCGGGCTCGCCGCGGCCTCGTCGGGGCCGCTCGGTTCCCGGGAGCTGGCCGCGTTCGGCCCCGTGTGGTGGCAGGCGGGCGCGGCCGCCCTGGCCTGGAGCCTGGCGCTCGCGGTCCCGCTGGCGGTGGCCGTGCACGCGTGGCGGAACCGGCCCGCGAGGGGCCTGGCCCGGGGCGCGGACGCCGGGTCCGAGGACGGCTGGCACGACAGCGGCGTACGGGAGGTCCGCTGGGCGGCCCTGCGCAGGGCCGCGGGGATCCTCGTCCCGGACTTCTCCTCCACGCCGGACGAGGCTCCGGCGCAGGCCCCGCCGGGGTCCGCGCACGAGGCCCTGTGGCCCGTGAAGGCACCGGCGGCGCAGCCCGCGGCCGCGTCGGGGAAGCGGCCCGTGCGGGAAGTGGCACGAGGACCGGTTCATCCCGCCGTTCGTCACACTCCCGGCGCAGCAAGGGCCCGGTCGGCCCAATGTGCGCGTTT
>NZ_JBSGXB010000471.1:0-3988 GCF_053609185.1 Streptomyces sp. NPDC054956
CATACCCGGTTACCTCCATGAGATGACGATTCGCCACTTTCGTACCGGTTGGATGGAGAACCGAGGAAGCCCGCCGTGGGCGTCCGGACGGAGTGGTGTGATGAGTGCTCGGCGTACGGCGTGCTGCGTGACGCCCCTGGTTGTGGTCGCGCTCGGCCTGCTGGCGCTCTTCGGGGCCGTCCGGTTCGGCGGCGATCTCGGCAAGGCCTGGGCCATCACCTACAAGGCGGACGTGGCCGGTCCCGGCACGTACGACGTCAGGTACCAGGACACCGAGGGCCGTTACCCGTGGCAGAACACCGGGGTGCGCGAGCACGTCGAGGCCGATGCGGCCGGAGCCTGGCGCCGGGAAGTGGTGATCGTGGACGGCAAGAACGCCAAGGTGACGGTCACTCCCCCCAAGGGGGCGGTGGCCACGTGCGCGATCCTCCTCGACGACCGCAAGGTGCTCGCGAAGGGCACGTCCCCGGCGGCAGGCCGGCCGGCCGTCTGTGAATCCGTCATCGAACGTTGACCCCGGAGACCGCGCTCAGCGGTCGGACCCGGACTCGGCCAGGGCTCCGGTGAGCCAGTCCGCGGTCGTGGGGAGCCAGTCGGACCGGGCGTTGCCGAGGAGGTGGTCGCCGTGGGGGACGAGTAGGTACTCGCCGTGCGGCGCCCGGCGGGCCAGGTCCCGGCCGTTGGCCACGCCGGGGATCACGTCCAGGCCGCCGTCCACCACCAGGAGCGGGCAGTCGATGCGGGGAGCCAGGGCCGACAGGTCGACGTGGCCGGTGAACCCGCGTGCCGCGTCCATCCCTCCGGCACGCCCGGCGATGAGTTCCCGGAGGACGGGAGGTACGGCGTCCCAGTCGATCCGGAAGGGTCCGCTCACGACGGCCGCGGCCGCCACCCGGGGTTCGAGGGCGGCGCTCCGCGCGACGTAGTAGCCGCCCAGGCTGAGCCCGACGAGTCCGACGCGGTCGACACCGAGCGCGTCGACGACCCGGCCGATCACCCGGTCGTAGTCCGGCCGGACGGTCGTGGTGGCCGCGAGCACCCCCTGCCCCGGGCCGTCCATCGTGAACACGGCCGAACCCCGGCGCAGCAGGGCGGAGGTGATGCGGTGGAACTCCTCCTTCCCGGAGTCCAGACCGGGTACGACCACGACGGTGGCCGGCGCGTCGGCCGGGCCGCGCAGCCAGCCGGAGAATCCTGGGCCCGAGATCCGGCGGGCGCCCGGCTCCAGCAGGGCCAGCGCGCGGCCCATGGCGGCGTCCGCCTCCGCCGCGGTGTGCTCCCGGTCCGCGTGGGGAGCCAGCGTCGCGAGGTGGAACCAGCGCGCCGCCACCTGCTCGTACTCGCCCGCCGTGAAGGGCGAGGCCGTGATTTCCGCGCGGGCGACGTACTCCCGTGCGGTACGGATCAGCGACTCGCTCCAGGCCTCGAGGGAATCCGGGGCGCCGGCGACGCGCAGGTACTCGTGCGGATCGAGCCCGGCCCCGGTGGCCCGGGACAGCTGGGCGGCGGCGAACTCCGAGGCGCTCATCGGGCCGCCCCCGTGGTCAGGACGGCCTTGCCGCGGATCCGGCGCTCCCGCAGGTCGACGAGGGTCGCTGCCGTCCGTTCCCAGTCGTCGACCCGGCCGATCTCCGGATGGAGCCGGCCGCTGCCCACCAGACGCACCAGGGTGGCCAGATCGCTGCCGTACGGGGCACCGGCGTAGTGGAAGTGACGGAGCGAGGCGCCCTCCGGACCGGCGAAGAAGTCGAAGAAGTCCAGCGTCACGGGGGTGCGGCTGACCTGGCCGAACCAGATCAGGGTGCCCCCGGCGGCGAGTTCCGCCAGCGCGAGCGGCAGGGCGGCGCCGCCCGTCGACTCCAGCACCACGTCGAACGGCCCCCGCGCCTCGGCGACGTCGTGGACGACCGCCGCCGCGCCCAGCTCGAGCAGCCGCTCGCCCCGCGCGGCGGTGGCCGTCACCGCGGTGACCTCCGCGCCCGCGGCGGCGGCGAGTTCGGTCACGTAGTGGCCCACCCCGCCCGACGCGCCCGTCAGCAGGACCCGTCGGCCCGCCAGGCTCCCGGCCGCGCGCAGCAGCCGCAGCGCCGTGATCCCGGCCAGCGGCAGGGCCGCCGCCCTCACCGCGTCGATGTCGTCGGGCAGTACGGCCAGCGAGTGCGTGGGCACGGCGACGTACTCGGCCCAGCCGCCCTTGGGCGGATGTCCGACGACCCGGGTGCCGATCGGCGGGCCGGACCCGTCGGCCGCCGCCTGCACCACGAGCCCGGCGACGTCCTTGCCGGGCACCAGCCCCGGCCTCGGGTTCTCGAGGAGGAAGGTCTCGCCGCGGTTCGGCGCGAAGGCCTCCACGCGGACCAGTGCCTCGTCCGCGGCCGGGACGGGCTGCACGTCGTCGGCGAACTCCACCGGACGTGCCGGATCGCCTGTGGGAATCAGTCTCTGCATGCCGCCCATGGAATCGGCAGCGGCCCCGAACCGTCCAACAACGTACGGGAGAAGCCGACAACCAACGGTTGTCATCTAGGGTGAGCGGCGTGGATCTGGACCTCGCGCAGGCGCGTGCCTTCGTACTCGCCGCTCAGGAGCTGCACTTCGGACGGGCGGCCGAAGCCCTGTCGATCTCCCAGCAGGCCCTGTCCAAACGGATCGCCCGCCTGGAGTCCGGATTCGGCGCGGAACTCTTCCACCGGGGCGGCGACGCCGGCGGCCGCGGAGTGCGGCTCACCGAGGCCGGCGGGCGGTTCCTGGAACCGGCCCGGCGGGCCCTGGCCGCCGCCGAGCGGGCCGTGGCGGCCGTACGGGACGAACGCCGTCCGCTGCGCGTGGACGTATGGGGCCATCTGTACGCGCCGATGCGGACGCTGGCCCGGGTGGCGGCGCGCTCCGGCGAGCCGGCGGCCCTCGAACTCGGACACGGGCGCGATCTGCCGTCGGTGGCGGCCGCGCTGCTGCACGGGGACATCGACGCGGCGTTCGGTCGGGTCCACCCGCCGCTGCCCGAGGGGCTGACGCACCGCCTGGTCCGGCTGGAGCCGGTGGACGTCGTCCTCCACGCGGACCATCCGCTGGCGGGGGAGGCCGCGCTGAGGCCCGGTCAGCTCGGGGAGAGCGTCCTGTGGACCCCCGGAGCGCTGGAGCGGCTGGACTTCTTGCGGCGCTTCACCGAACGGTTCGCCATCCGCGGCCACGCCGAGGGGCCGAACCTCGGGCTGGACCACTTCCTGGCGGGCCTGGCGGGGGACTCCCGCCGCTTCTGCCTGATGCCGGCCGACGCACCGCTCCCGCACGACCCGGACCTCAGGTCCGTCCCGCTGGAGGACCCGACACCGCTGTACGCCTGGTCGCTCCTGTGGCGTGCCGACGGCGGGCACCCCGGGCTGGACGCGCTCGTGGGCACCTTCGCGGGGGAGGCCGGACGCGGCCGCTGGCTGGAGTACGACCCGGCGCGCGACTGGTTGCCGGACGCCGGGCCGCTCGCCGGCGCACTGGTCCGTCCCTGAAGGAACCCCTCCGCGTCGAGGCGCGTCCTGCCTCGTACAGGAGCACGAAAAGCATCGAAGCCGAGGGGGAACCATGGCAGAGAACGTGCCCGAAGAACCGACCACCGAGAACGTCCAGCACGCGGACCTGGCCGACGCGGAGGGGGTCTGGATCGGTCCCGGAGTCGCGCCGGCCGAGACGGACTCCGAGCCCGGGACGGACTGGCTCGGCCCCACCGCCGCCCCGGCCGATTCCACGCAGGTCTGGGAAGGCCCGAACGCGGCCCCGGGGGACGCCGAACAGGGTTGGGACGGCCCGAGCGCGGCCCAGGGTGACGCCGAGCAGGGTTGGAACGGCCCGACTGCGGCCCCTGCGGAATCCGAGGAGGCGTGGGTCGGACCGTCCGTGGCGGCGGCGGACGCAGATGCCGACGGCGAGGACGTCCAGGGGTTCAACGGGCCCAGCTGACCCGCGATCGCCGGGGCCGCCCGCATCCCGCGGGCGG
>NZ_JBSGXB010000472.1:0-3986 GCF_053609185.1 Streptomyces sp. NPDC054956
GCCCGGGACCTTTCCGGTCCCCGGCCGCCGCCGTCGCCGTTCGCGCGGGGGGTTACTTCTTCGGATCGTCGTCGATGCCGAGCTGTTGTTCCATGGCCTGCTGGGCCTGGTCGACCTTGTCGGCGTACTTGCCGCCGGTCTTCTCGTTCACCTCGGCTTCGAGGTTGTCGGAGATGTCCTTGGCCTTCGCCTTGCCCTGGTCCTTGAACCGGTCAAAGATCCCCATGTCTCGGGCTCCTTCCGTAATCCCTTTTGCGACGCTACGCGTGTTTCGCGGGATGCGCGCGCCGAGCGGGGACTCAGACGGCCGTGCCGGTCTTCAGCTTGTCCATGTCGAGCACGTCCCCGGTGGGGGAGGTGGTGTCGACGGGGACGTTGTACGCGGAGAGGAGCAGCTCTCCCTGCTCGCTCCCGGACATGGTGGCCTTCAGGAGGTACGGCGTGCCCTCGGCGGCCACCCAGTCGGTCTCCGTGCCCCCCTTGGCGGGTCCGGTGACCGCCACGGCCGGCTTCCCGTCGACGGTGGTCGTCTCGCCCTTGCGGGCCAGCGGGCTGGCCTTCTCGAAGTCCGAGGTCAGCTCCTTGATGTCGCACATGGCGCCCAGTGCTTTGGTTTCCTCGGCGGAGGCCGGCATCTTCACCCAGCGGTCGGCGAGCAGCGTGACCATGGCGTCCACCTGCTTCTTGGGGGTCTTCTCCCCCGCGGCCGTGTTGCGCCAGAAGTCGGCGTCGGCCTTGATGTGCACGAGCTCGGCGGTCCTGATGAGGGCGACCTTGCCCATGCCCTCCTGGCTCATGGTGCCGTTGCAGTTGCCCTTCTTGTCGAGGGACATGTCCACGTGCATGGACTTCCCGTCGACCGGCATGGTGGCGACGACGTGCATCGAATCGGCGCCGCGCGTGGCCTCGTAGCCCTTGTTCATGATCTCCTCGCCCGACAGTCCGTCGAGGACGCCGGCCGGCTTCGAGGGGCTGGGCGAGGGCGCCGCCGAGGACTGGGCGCTGCTCGGCTTGTCGCTCGCGGCGTTCTTGCCGGACGGCGAGCACGCGGTGAGGGCGAGCAGGACAGTGGTGCCGAGCGCCGTGACGGCGACCGCATGGCTTCGCATGGGAAATCCCCCCTGGAACAAACGTGTGACGTCGAGGGTAGCGGGGGGCTCCGACGGTCCGTGTGCCGGTCTCGCGGCAGCCGTACAACGGTTGGGGACATCCCCTCACTCCCGGCCGGAAACCCTGTATACGCTCAGACCCGGAACTTCGCCCGCACGGCCCGTCAGGAGTAAGCGATGCACGGCCCCGGCATCCCGCCGCAGCACGGTCACCGGCCCAGCACCGGGAACGTGGTGGCGCTGCGCGTGCTGTTCGCGCTGCTGCCCGTCCTGAGCTGCGGCTTCCTCGCCTGGGGGTCGATGCTGCGCCTCGCGCTGGTCACCCGCAAGAACCGGGACTGGGCGCTGCTGGTGGCGTCGGGCGTGCTCGAAGTGGTGTGGCTGGCGTTCATCGGCGCCGACCCGACCCCCGACACCAGCGGCTGGCAGGGCAACACCGGCGCGTTCGGCACCATCGTGACCGGTTTCGCCGTCTGCGTGTACTTCCTCGTCGTCGACATCCGCCACTACGAGACGGCCGCCGCCCGGGCGGTGCCCGGCGCCGGGTGGTACCCGCAGCCGGCGTCCCCGTACCTGCCGCCCCAGCAGCAGAGTCACGAGACCCGCCCCTCCTACGGCTACCCGCCCGCCCCGCGGCAGGCGCCCCGGCCCGCCCCCGAGCCCGCGCCCGCCCCGACGCCGCCGCGCATCGGGCAGGTCCGCGCCGAGCTCGACGAGCTCAGCGAACTCCTGCGCAAGCAGCAGCCTCCGCACCACGAGGGTCCCCACGGCGAGGGCCCCCGCCAGTGACGGACCGGCTCATCGGAGACCGGTACCAGCTCGCCTCCGTCCTCGGCCAGGGCGGCATGGGCCAGGTCTGGACGGCGTACGACCAGCGCCTCGACCGCCGCGTCGCGGTCAAACTGCTGCGCCCCGACAAGGTGGCCGGCCCCGGCTCCATCGCCGAGGAGCTGCGCCGCCGCTTCGTGCGCGAATGCCGGGTCACGGCGCAGGTGGACCACCCCGGCCTGGTCACCGTGCACGACGCGGGCAGCGACGGCGACGAGCTGTACCTCGTCATGCAGTACGTCGAGGGCTCCGACCTCGCCGACCACCTCGCCCAGCACTCCCCGTACCCGTGGCCGTGGGCGGTCTCCGTGATCGCGCAGCTGTGCTCGGTGCTGTCGGCCGTGCACGCGGTGCCGATCGTGCACCGGGACCTCAAGCCGCGCAACGTGATGGTCCGCCCCGACGGGACCGTGCTGGTCCTGGACCTCGGCGTCGCCTCGGTGATGGAAGCCGACACCACCCGCCTCACCAGCACCGGTTCGCCGATCGGCAGTCCCGCGTACATGGCGCCCGAGCAGGCCATGGGCGGGGCCGTCGGTCCGCACACCGACCTCTACGCGCTCGGCGTGGTGCTGTACGAGCTCCTGTCCGGCACCGTCCCCTTCGCCGGGTCCACCGCGCTCGGGGTGCTCCACCGTCACCTGTACGAACCCCCGCTCCCGGTGCGCCGGCTGCGCCCCGAGATCCCCCAGCAGCTGGAAGCCGTACTCCTGCACCTCCTGGCGAAGGACCCGCAGGACCGGCCCGGCTCCGCGCAGGCGGTGTACGCGGCCCTGGCGCCGCTGCTGCCGCACTCCGGATCGGGAGCCCCCACCGGCCCGCTCGACCCGACCCGGCCCTTCCTGCGCCCGCAGGCCCCCTGGCCCGACCGGGCCACCGTGATCCCCCCGAGGCCGGCCGCCCCGCCCGCGCCGGCGCCGCGCCCGGACGTCCCGGCGGCCGTGGAGGAGGCGAAGAAGCTCCTGGACCAGGGCCGGCTCACCCAGGCCGTGGACATCCTCGGCGGCATCCTCCCGGCCGCCGCCGAACAGCACGGCGAGCACTCGACGGTGGTCCGCTCCCTGCGCAAGCAGTACGCGGCCACGCTGATGGACGACGGCCAGTACCGCCGGGCCCTGCCCGAACTGCGCCGCCTCTCCGACGAGTTCCCGGCGGGCGACCCGCGCTCCCTGCGCTTCCGCTACGACGCGGCCCAGTGCCTGGAGCAGCTCGGCGAACCGGCGGCCGCCCTCGCCGAATACCGCTCGCTGCTGCCGCTGTTCGAGAACCACTACGCCAACCCGGACCCGGGCCTCCCGCTGGAGGTCCGCCGCCGCATAGCGCACCTGCTGCTGTCCCTCGGCGACCGCCCCGCGGCCCACGACACCCTCTCGCGGCTGCTCTTCGACGCGGAGCGCCTGCACGGGCCCGCGCACCCCTTCTCGGTGGAGGTCCGCCGCACCCTGCACTGGCTGGGCCAGGTCCGCTGAGGGCGGTGGCAGGGGCGGCAGGGTCACGACTCTGCATCTCATCGGCGGGCGGAAGCCGTTGGTCCGATTTGGGTATTACGGGGCGTGTAGCGTACGCGCGTTCGATCACTCATTCGTCTTAGAGGACACCTCATGGCCACGCCGCCTCCGCCGAACCCTGTCGACCCCCAGCAGGGCGTGCCGCCCGTCGAGCCGGTGGCGCCCGTACCGCCCGCCGAGCCCGCGAAGAAGGGCGGCAAG
Source organism: Streptomyces sp. NPDC054956 (assembly GCF_053609185.1). Taxonomy (NCBI): domain Bacteria; kingdom Bacillati; phylum Actinomycetota; class Actinomycetes; order Kitasatosporales; family Streptomycetaceae; genus Streptomyces; species Streptomyces sp. NPDC054956. Next base: position 3,647 of record NZ_JBSGXB010000472.1, read on the forward strand.
GGCGCGAAGGTCCTCCGCGTGGTCGTCGGCATCGTGGTCCTCGTCGTGGTGAAGCTCGCCTTCTCCTACTTCACCGGGCCCGTGCACGCCGAGGCCGGCGAGTGCATCCAGGTGACCGGCAGCGAGAACGACCCCAAGGTCTCGACCAAGGACTGCACCGACAAGGACGCCAACTACAAGGTCGTCAAGGTCATCGACGACACCTTCGACGTCAACGCCTGCGGCACGGCCAGCGAGGCCGCCCTCGCGCAGCAGCTCGGCTCGGACAAGTTCGTGCTCTGCATGAACCCGGTCAACATGACCACCCCGCCGAAGTAACACCGGACGTGAGGACCGGGCC
>NZ_JBSGXB010000473.1:0-3960 GCF_053609185.1 Streptomyces sp. NPDC054956
CAGGGGGGACCCTGTGGGAGAGTAGGACGCCGCCGAACAATCATTGTGGGAAAGCCCCGCACCTTATGGTGCGGGGCTTTTCTGCGTTCCGGACCAGTTTCTCCGGCCCGGAGCGGCCCGGCTGGGTATCCTGGCCGCGTTCCCAGGAGGACACGATGACTGCTCAGCAGCTGGAAGCCGGCGGCCCGCTCATCCCCCAGCCGGCCATGACGCGTGAGGCCCTGCGCGATGCGGTGCGGAGGATCGACATGCCGAGCCTCGCGGCGCTCGACCGGGAATGCAACGAGGCGTTCGACCGCGCGGCAGAGACCGGCGCCATCAACCCCCTGCGGTTCTTCCTGATCAAGTGGGCCACCCACGTGGCCATCCACCGCTGGCCGGCCAGAGCGGCCGCCCTGCAGGACGCGGAACGCGTGGCCGGCGACCCCGCGGCGACGGAGCAGGAGTTCCGGGCCGCGATGGAGACGAGCAGCCGCATCCTCGCGGAGGCCCAGCGGGAGATTGGTCTGTGACTTCACGCGGTGAGGGCGTCGAGAACGACACCGGCTGGGCGTGGGAGTGCGATCCGAGCCGTGTGTGGGTGCTCGGCGAGATGGCAGCGGAGCACCAGGCGCTCGTGGGTGCGGTCATGGACGGGCTGGTGGACCTCGCGTCGATGGCCGTCGACCCCAAGGACGGCAGCCTCTACGAGGACCCGTACCCGATGCGGCTGCGTACGTACGAGGACGAGCACCTGATGCTCTGGTACCAGACCATTCCCCACCGCAGCCGCGTCTACCTGAAGCGGGTCAACCTCTGAGGGCAACTCATGGCTGAAGCCAGCAGAGTTGGCATGGTGGCACCGGCGCCGCTGACGGCGTCAGCCGCCGTGTGCCGGCTGGTCCACGTTCCATTCCCGCGGCAAGGCCCCGTCGCAGAAGACGCAGACGAAGTCCCCCTCGCGTACGACGTTGAGCTCCCGGCATGCGGGGCAGCGGCGGAACACGACCTCGTGCGTGAACCCCGCCGGCCGGACGACCCCTGGCCGATCCAGGGCCGCGGCGACGGCGGTCCAGGAGCTGACGTCCGGGCAGTATCCGGTCGACTGGTTGCTGACCTCGTCGACCGCCCACCGCCCGGACTCCGCGCTGAAACTGACCTCACCGGCGCCAAGAACCGCTTCCCCCGCAGCACACACCACGTGCTCACTACGCCGCGGCGCGAGCCGCAGTACACCCGCCGTATCGACGACGAAGGTGAAGGGCTCGGCCAGCTCTTCCGCTGTGAGGTCCGCGACCCACTTGGCGAAGTCGGCGGGCGAACGCATGCTCCGGCCTTCGCCCCCCGGCGCGACAAGATTTCTCAACTCGGCCGGCCCGACGTAGAGATAGTCCACCGCTCCATGCTCCTGGCTGCCCTCGGCTGCCGGCGGAAGGATCATTCCGTCGGTTCTGCTGCTGCCCGCTCGAACGCGGTGCGGCAGCGTTCCACCTGGTCGGTCACCTGCTCCATGAACCACCGCATGATCTCGTAGGGGACGACGTGCTCGTCGTGGCTGTGGATGTGGACGGTCGGTTCCAGATGCGGGTCCTCGTCCGGGACGAGCGCCACGATGAAAGCGGCGCCGGGCACGTGGGTCACCGCGGGTACAGGACTCTCGGGCCCCCTGGGCGGCACGGGCGTGGCCTCGCTCAGCTCCACGGACCATGCGTCGTCGGGCAGGGCGTAGTGGAACAGGACGGCGTAGTGCCGGCCTGCGTGTTCCCGGATCTCCCATGGCATGTCCGCAGGCTGCCACAGGCAGTCTCTGGATTGTGTTCCGCGGCTGGGGCCTGGGAGTGGTGACCTACTCCACGGGTCTCATCGAACGCGGCCTGGGACGGTCGAAGCTCATTCGGTGGTGCGAGATCGACGAGGCCAGCACCGGCGCAGACTCCCGGATTGGCCGATGTCTGTTGTCCATCGCCAGGAGTGTTCCGAGATGCCTGTGTACTCGTCACTGAGCCGTGCCCTGACCGAGGCCCTGATCAACGTTCTGTGGTTCATCGAGGGCAGTGAAGACGAGCAGATGGATCCGGACGACGCCGTCAGAGTCCTGGAGGGCGTCGCCCCCTTGGTGGGCGAGTTGGCGAGTGATCAGCGGAGCCAGTTCCTCGAGCTGCTGCGGGACATGGCCGACGGAGAGGCTGATTCAGCCCGACGGGAGTTCCTCGAGGGCTTCACCGAAGACTTCGGTCTGCTCGAGGATTCGGCCTGAGCCGGCCAGTGGGGCAGGGGAGGTCGGGGCAGGGGGCTGTCGCAGGTAGAGGGTGGGCAGGGTGGGCTGGCATCGCTCCTGCTCTGGTGCGGGCTCACGTACATCGCCAGCTCGGTGACCTGGACCCTTCCCCCGGCCATCCATGCGCCCCCGTCTGGTGCTGCTGTTGCCCGCGTTCGGCGACGGAGGCCTGTCCGGTGGGGTCCCCGCGGCTGGTGGGGCACCTCTCGGCGCCACTCGTCTTCAGTTCGGGTGGGGCTCCGGGGGGTTGGGTCGGTGTCGGAGGTCCTTCGGTCGAGGGTCGACAGCGGGCAGGCCGGCAAGTACCCGGATTGGCGGGTCTCTGGTCTCCGGGGGCGTTTCGCGGAGCACGGGTGGCGGCCATGGCGGTCTCGTCGGTCGGGGTGTCGCGCGCCTGGCCTGAGGTGACGCGGACTGCGAGGGGCCGTACATGGGCGTCGCTGGCGAGATGGACCTTTGTGCTCAGACCGCCGCGGGAGCGTCCGAGGGCGTGGTCGTCGGATTCAGATCGGTCTGGAGCTCCCCTTTCCTGAAGTCGGTGGCGTGCTGGTGGGCCCGGCAGAGGGGGGAGTCCACTGACACGGTCCAGCCGACGTCGTCCGCGTCGGGGCCGGCGCGGGTGAGGAGGACGTCCTCGCGCAGGAGGACGGATGCCGGCGTCGGGAGAGCCGTGCGGGTGTTGCCGTCCGGGTGGGGGTGGGAGAAGGCGACGTCCAGGTATGCGCTGGCCAGTTCGTCGTTCCCAGGGGACCTCGGCGCTGAGGTGTTGCCAGTCGGTGAGGGAGCCGGGGCCGGTCTCGGCGCTCACGGTGGGGAGGCTCCACGGCCAGGCGGACGGCCAGGTCTTCGCCCAGCGCATCGACCAACGTCAGTTTGGGGGCTGTCCGGCGCCCGAACCGTCCGCCTATCACCTGCTCCACCAACGCGGCAGCCTCGTCAGGGCTGATGCCGGTGGAGGTGGGGAAGCAGCCCAGGGGCTGGGCCCAGTGCCCGTACCAACCGCTTTCCGTCCGTGTGCGGTCGGCGACCGCCGGCACGAGGTGTACGGCGTCCCGTCCGGGGAGCCAGGTACGGGTACCGTTCCGCGAGCTCCTGGAGTCAGTCGCCCCCGCACCTCCTCGGTCACCCGGAGAGCGAGTGGGAACCGCAGCACCACCAGCTCGAGATGACGCCGCGTCCCAGTCGCCCTCGCCCATGGCCCGGGGCCGTACCGCCCAGCCACGTACTGAGGCCGGCCACAGCGGGGGCTCCTGGGTGGCAGGAGGGGACAAGGCAGGGCGAGGGTACGGGGATACGGGTGCTCGTGTCGCGCCGATTTTGACGGTGCAGGGGGTGTGATGTAGAGTCAAACGGTTGCCTGGAACTGGACAAGTTCGGCAGCCGGCCCCCAAAGAAGCAATTCAGAGTGGGCACCCTCGACTCCTCATCCAGGAATCTGAAGCCGGGAAATCCGGTGGAAAACTTCTGATAGAGTCGGACTCGCCGGAAAGGGAAACGCGAAAGCGAAGAACTGGAAAGCGAAACCCGCTTCGACCGGGAATCGGACACGAAAGAGTCTGATAGAGTCGGAGACACAAGAACGAAGGAAGCGCCCGGAGGAAAGCCCGAGAGGGTGAGTACAAAGGAAGCGTCCGTTCCTTGAGAACTCAACAGCGTGCCAAAAATCAACGCCAAAAGTTGATACCCCGTCCACTTCGGTGGAT
>NZ_JBSGXB010000474.1:0-3954 GCF_053609185.1 Streptomyces sp. NPDC054956
GGCCCGCGCCCGCCCGGGCGGCGCCCCGCGCCCGCGGCGCCCCCCCCGGCCCCCCCCGCGGCTCTGGCGGAGGTCCTGGTGCGGATGGTGCCCTTCGGCAGCGTCCGGGGGCTGCTCGCGCCGGACGCGCCGCGGGGCACCGTACTGGTCGACGCCACCAACGCCTTCGACGGGGACCCCGGCGTCCCCGCGACATCGGACGGGCGCGGCTCCAGCGAACTCGTCGCCGAGTGGTATCCCGGCGCACGGATCGTGAAATCCCTGAACACCATGCATTTCGAGACCCTCGCCGTGGCCGGGACGTCCGGCGGACCGCGTCTGGCCCATTTCACGGCGGGCGACGACGGAAAAGCGAAGGAAATCGTCGCGGGAATCATCGCGGATCTCGGATTCGCCCCCGTCGACACCGGCCCGCTGCACTCCGGAGGAATTCTCCAGCAGCCCGGCGGGCCCCTCTTCAACCGGCCGCTCACGGAAGCGCAGGCGCTGGCATGGACCTCACACTGAACGTGAACGGAAGACCGGAGCGGTTCGCGGCGCAGCCGAACGAACTGCTCGTGGAACGGCTCCGCGACGGCCTCGCACTGACCGGCACCAAGGTCGGCTGCGACACCGGCCAGTGCGGCTCCTGCGTCGTCCGGCTCGACGGCAAGTCCGTCAAGAGCTGCCTGATCCTCACCGCCGCGGCCGCCGGCTCAGAGGTGACCACCATCGAGGGCGTCACCGCGCGCGGCGGCGAACTCAGCGGCCTCCAGGAGGCCCTGCGCCAGGAGCACGGCACCCAGTGCGGCTTCTGCACCCCCGGCATGGTCATGGCGCTCGGCGAACTCGTCGCGACCGACGCCGACCAGGCCGCCGCCGGCCGCGAAGCACCCACCGAGCCCGAGATCCGCGAGTGGCTCACCGGCAACCTGTGCCGCTGCACCGGCTACCACAGCGTCGTACGCGGAGTGCAGCGCGCCTGCGCGGCCGCCCGGGCCGAGGCGCCCGCGGAAGCCCCCGCCGGAGCCCCCGCCGAAGACGCCGCCGCAGCCGCCGGACAGGAGGCGTGAGGGACATGACCACAGTGACGGGGGAGAGCTCCCTCCAGGAAGCACCGGCCGCACCGGACCGGGACACCGTCCCGACGGACCCGCCGGTCCAGGGCAACGGCCTCCTCGGACAGCCGCTCGACAGCCGCGAGGATCCGCAGCTGCTGCGGGGCGAAGCCACGTACGTGGCCGACATCGACCTGCCCGGCACCGCCCACATGGCGATCCTCGGCAGCCCGGTCGCCCACGCGAGGATCCTCTCCATCGAGACCAAGGCGGCCGAGCAGCTGCCCGGCGTACTGAAGGTGGCCACCGCCGCCGACTTCGCCGACGTCATGCCGCTGCCCTGCATCTGGATACCCGGCGGGGTCGAGAGCCACTTCCCGCCCCACCCCTACGGACTTCCCGGCGCCCGCCCCGTGCTGACCGGCGACACCGTGCGCCACGTCGGCGACCCCATCGCCGTCGTCGTCGCCGAGACCCCGCGCCAGGCCGCCGCCGCGCTCGCCGCCATCGCCGTCGAGTACGAGCCGCTGCCCGTGGTGACCCGCGCCGACGAGGCCCTCGCCGAAGGCGCGCCCCAGCTGCACGAGGCCGTCCCGGGCAACCTGAACGCGTACTGGACCTGCGGCGACAAGGACCGCACCGACGCGGCCATCGCCGAGGCCGAGGTCACGGTCGAGCTGGACATCGTCAACCAGCGAACGATCAACAGCCCCATCGAACCGCGCGGCGCGGTCGGCGACTACGACGCCACCACCGGCGAGTACACGCTCCACGCCTCCACCCAGGGCCCGCACAACCACCGGTTCCTGCTCTCCGCGCTGGTCCTCGGCATCCCCTTCAACAAGCTCCGGGTGATCGCCCCGACCGTCGGCGGCAGCTTCGGCACCAAGGGGTACCTGTACCCCGACATGCCGCTGGTCCTGCTGATGTCCAAGGCGCTGGGCCGGCCCGTGAAATGGGTCGACACCCGCACCGGGCTGATGAACTCCACCGTCCAGGGCCGCGACCACCGCCAGCACGTGGTCCTCGCCGGCACCCGCGACGGCCGCATCACCGCGGTGCGCGCCACCAGTTACGCGAACCTCGGCGCCTACCCCTCCACGATCGGGCCCGGCGTCGCCACCGCCCTGATGGGCCGTTCCATCAGCGGCATGTACGACATCGACGCCGCCTTCTGCGAGGTCTACGCCGCCTTCACCAACACCGTCCCGCTCGGCGCCCAGCGCGGCAGCGGCCGGGCCGAGGCCGCCTTCCTGATGGAGCGGCTCGTCGACCGGTACGCCGCGGAGATCGGCATGGACCCGGCGGCCGTGCGCCGCAAGAACCTGGTCCCGAAGGAGAAGTTCCCCTACGACAACGGCCTGGGCTGGACCTACGACTCCGGGAACTATCAGCTCAACTTCGACCGGGCGATGGAGCTTTCGCAGTACGCCGACATGCCCGCCCGCAAGGCCGAGGCCCGCGCCCGCGGCAAGCGGCTCGGCGTCGGCATCGCCTCCTACGTGGCGGTCTGCGGGGTCGGCCCCTCCACCCGGATGTCCAAGGAGGGCATGCTCGGCGGTACGTGGGAGAGCGCCAACATCCGCGTCCACCCGACCGGCGAGGTCACCGTCACCGTCGGCTCGGCCTCCACCGGCCAGAGCCACGGCACCGTCTTCGCGCAGGTCGCCGCCGACGAGCTCGGCATCGACCCGGCGCAGGTCCAGGTGCACGAGGCCGACACCCAGAAGGCCCCGTACGGGCAGGGCACCTACGGCTCGCGCTCGTACAGCATGGCCGGGCCCGCCGTGGCCCTCACCGCCCGCAAGATCAAGGCCAAACTGGTCAGGGCCGGCGCCGTGTTCCTCGGCGTCCCCGAGGACAGGGTCGTCTACGCGGACGGCAAGGTCCACGAGGAGGGCAACGAGGAGAACGCCAAGACCTTCGCCGAACTCGCGATGGCCATGTGGTACGGCTGGGGACTGCCCCCCGAGATCGAACCGGCCCTCGACGAGACCACCCACTTCGACCCGCCGGACTTCAACTACCCCTTCGGTACGCACGTCGCGGTCGTCGAGATCGACGAACTGACCGGCGAGACCGAGGTGGTTGCCTACACCGCCGTCGACGACGCCGGCCACATCGGCAACCCGAAGGTGGTGCTCGGCCAGATCGAGGGCAGCATCGTGCACGGCCTGGGCCAGGCGCTCATGGAGCACGCCGAGTACGACGAGAACGGGCTGCTCGTCAGCTCCGACCTCAACCACTACGCCCTGCCGCGCGCCTTCGACGCACCCTTCTTCACCCTCGGCAAGACCACCACGCCGTCCCCGCACAACCCGCTCGGCGCCAAGGGCGCCGGCGAGATCGCCACCGTGCCGCCCGCCGCGGCCGTGGTCAACGCCGTCGTCGACGCACTCTCCGACCTGGGCGTCCGGCACATCGACATGCCCGTGACCCCCGAGAAGGTCTGGCGCCGCCTGAGAGGGGAAGCCCAGTGATCCTCGCCGACTTCGACTACGTACGGCCCGTCGGGCTCGACGAGGCCCTGACCCTGCTGGCCGGCCGCCCCGGCGCCCGGGTGCTGGCCGGCGGGCAGAGCCTGCTGCCCGGACTGCGCACCGGGGAGGAACGGGCCGCCCTGGTGGTGGACATCCGCGGGCTGGAGGAGCTGCGGGGCATCGGGCGCAGCGCCGACGGGATCCGGATCGGGGCGGCGACCACCCTCGCCGAACTGGCCGCGCACCCGCTGGTGCTCGCCGGGGCGCCCGAGCTCGCCGCCGCGGCCCGCGCCAACGGCGACCCCCAGGTCCGCAACCTCGGCACGGTCGGCGGCAACCTCCTCGCCGCCGGCCGGGCCACCGACCTGCCGGTGGCCGCCATCGCCGCGGGCGCCGTCGCCGAACTGGCCGCCCCCGCCTGGCGCGGGGCCGTGAAC
>NZ_JBSGXB010000475.1:0-3933 GCF_053609185.1 Streptomyces sp. NPDC054956
GGGACACGGTCTCCTACTCCGAACGCCTCGCCGCGCACGGTGGCCCCTTCACCGACGCCCACCACACCATCGACGTCGCGGTGGCCGACGCCGACGACGCGGAACTGCTGGGCTGCCGCGAGGGCGAGGCGCTGCTGCGCGAGCGGCGCCGCTCCACCGACCCGGCGGGGGTCCCGGTGGAGTGGTCCCAGGACCGGTACCTGCCGGGCACGGTGGCCTTCACGGTGCACACGACGGCCGCGAGCGCGCTGGGCCGCCGCCTCACCCCCTGAGCAGCAGAGCCTCCAGCAGCGGCCGGAAGTGGCCGAAGTCCGGGGTGGCCAGGTCGGGGTCCTTGGCCCGCTCGTCCCGGCGCCGCACGGCCACCGCGTCGGCCGCACCCGGCAGCGCCTCGAAGCCGCGTACCTCCTCGGCGGTCATCGGGCCGCCCTGGACGCGCAGGGTGTGCACCGAGGCCTCGGAGAGCAGGCCGAAGTAGCCTGGCTCGACCGCGCACAGGTACCGCTTGGCGGCCACGTGGAGCCGGACCGGCTCGGTCACCTCCGGCCCGAACCAGCGGCCGAGCCAGTCGGCCCCCGTGTGGCTGTGCCGGTTGTCCACGCCGCCCTCCATCAGATCGCGGCCGGTCACGGTCCCGTGCAAGTGCCGACGGCACCGACGGGACCGACGGAGCCGGTGGGGTCGACGACGCTGTCGGGATCGGAGGCGTTCACGCGCGGGCTCCTTCGCGGCGCAGGACGGCAAGGGTGGAGAGCAGCCCGTCGAGGTCGGCGTAGGCCCCCTGGAGGTGGCGCCCGCCCGACTCGGCGGAGGCCGTACGGGCGTGCAGCAGGCGGGTGTTGTCGAAGACGAGGCAGTCGCCGGGCGCGAGCCGGAAGTCGAGCCGCAGCTCGGGCCGCTCCAGCAGCTCGCCGAAGAGCCGGTAGGCGGTGTAGAACTCCTCCAGCACGGCCGCCGGCCGGTGCAGGGTGGCGATCGAGCGGTTGTTGAAGCGGACCTCGCGCACCCGCCCGAGCGGGTCCACGCCGATCAGCGGCCGGTGGGCCCGCAGTTCGGTGTGGGCGTCGGAGAAGGCGAACTCCACCGGCACCCGGGTCAGCACCTCGAAGGCCGCCGGTTCCCGCTCGCGCAGCAGCGCGGCGGCGTGGAACCCGTCGACCAGCCCGGAGTCCCCGCCCCGGGCCTCGTTGCGCAGGCAGTGCAGCAACTGCAGCGTCGGCACCGGATCCCGGTACGGGTTGTCGGTGTGCGGGGTGATCCGCGCGCCGGTGAAGGCCAGGTTGTTGGGGTCGGCCTCGACGCGGACCTCGAAGAGCTCACCGTAGTTCGTCTCGCGTACGAAGCCGAAGGTGCGCGCCACGTCCAGCACCATCCGGTCCCGGCACGGCACCTCCCGCAGCAGGACGAAGCCGAGCCGGACCATGCTGTCCAGGGCCCGCTCGCGGACCTCGCGGGAGCCGGTGTACGCGTTCCAGCGGGCCTCCGGGATCCGCCCGTCGAGGTCCGCCGCCGTCACCGGAGGCGGGCACCTCGCGCACCGCGCCGACGGCGAGACCTTCGGGCAACTCGGTGATCTGGAACAGCTTCTGGCCGGTGCGAGGGTCGCGGCAGCCGGCGCAGGGACAGTTGTCGCGCACCCAGGGCGCGGCCGCTCGGGTGATCGCCGTCGCGGACATCGGGTGCCTCCGTCGTCGTCCTGTGTCACCTTCCCGAAAGTTGTACGTACAACTCTCGGCCGCCCGCAGCGTGGAAGGACGGGATGGCCGGCGGATGGCGAACAGATGACCGGAACCGGATCGGGGGCACCTCCGTCCCAGAGCACATGTGGAAGTGGAAGAGCACGCGCGAGCGGCTGGGCGGCCCAAGGGCCGGCGTACTGGTGGGCGCGCTGCTCGCGACCCAGCTGGGGTCCCTGATCAGCCCCGCCTACGCCTGCGGCTGCGGGGCGATGGTCCCCGACGGCACCTCCCGGATCGGAGTCTCCCGGGAGACCTCCGTGGTGCGCTGGGACGGCCGGACCGAGCAGGTGGCCATGCGGTTCGAGGTCAACGGCGACGCCAAGCGGGCCGCGTGGATCATGCCGGTGCCGGGTCGCGCCACGGTGCGCCTCGGCGACGCCACGCTGATCCCGCAGCTGGTGGACCTGACCGGCCCCGAGTACCGCACCCGGAGCTACTTCTGGCCGCGCCGGGGCGACTGGCCGCTCGACTCCGGCCGGGCGGACACCGCCGGAGCGGTGCCGCCCGGCAGCGGGGAGGCCCGGGTCGGCGTCGTCGGCCGGGAGCGGCTCGGCGACTTCGACGTCGCCCGCCTGACCGCGACCGACCCGGACGCGCTGGGCGACTGGCTCGACTCCAACGGCTTCAGACTCCCCGACGGGCTCACCGCCGAGCTGAAGCCGTACGACGACCAGCGCTGGGAGTACGTCGCCGTACGCCTCGTCCCGCGGGAGCCCGGCGGCCCCCTGCGCGGCACCCTCGACCCGCTCCTGATCCGCTTCGAGAGCGACACGCTCGTCTACCCGATGCGGCTGTCGAGGCTGGCCAAGAGCGCGCAGTCCCTCGGCCTGTACGTACTGGCCGACCACCGCATGGAGCCCGCCTCCCCGATCGGCGGGAGCGAGCCCGAGGTGACCTTCGCCGGACGGATCACCCCGACGGGACCGGTCGCCGAATTCGCCGGCACCGCACCCGTGTTCCTGACCGCCATCGACCAGAGCTTCCCCGTCCCGTCCCGGATCGACGCCGACCACGAGCTGCGCGCCGCCGCCGCGGACGCCGCGTACCGCCGGATCGTCTACCGCGACGAACTGGCCACGGCCGGCGGCGTCCCGGTCTGGATGCTGACCGTCGCGGGCGTGCTCGCGGCGGCGGTGCTGGCGGTCCTGACGGGTCTGGGGCTGCGCCGGCGCTCAGCCCGCGGCATGTGACCCCGCCGCGGCCTCCCGGCGTGCGCGCGTGCGCTCCGCCTCCCGGGCCAGCGCGGGGGCGCAGAGCCACCACGCCAGCAGCCCGGCCCCGGCACCGGCCGCCGCCCCGGCGGCGGTGTCGCTGAGCCAGTGCGCGTGCAGCCAGGTGCGGCTCCACATCATCGCCAGCGTGAAGACCGCGCCGCCGGTCCACCAGGCCCGGCGCCGGGCGGCCGGGAGGAGGAGCACCCCGACGACGACGACCAGGAGCGCCGCGCCGGCCGCGTGCCCGGAGGGGAAGGAGCCGTGGTCGACGCGGACCAGCGGGTCGGCCGGGCGCGGCCGGTCCACCAGGTGCTTGAGCCCCTGCACGACGAGCATGTTGCCGGCCATGTAGACGCCGAAGAGGAAGCCCGCCGCCACCCAGCGGCGCCGGACGAGCAGGAAGAAGAGCAGGGCGAGCGGTACGACGGCTCCCAGCGGGCCCCCGAACCAGTTCAAGACCGCCGCGACGGCCGAGTACAGCCCCTCGTGCGGCCCGCCCATCCACGTCAGCCAGCGCTCGTCCAGGTCCTGGAAGGGCGGGTGCGCGACGTCCCGCCGTACGACGAGCGCGAGCGCGGCGGCGGCCCCGAGCAGCACGGCCGCGAGGGCGAGCACGCCCGTACGCCGGCCGCCCCCGTCCGGTGCGGACGCGCGCGCCTCGGTTCTCGTGGGCGGGGTGGCGGGGATCGTGGACATGGCTGTGCCTCTCGCGGCTTGGGGAGGTGAGGGGTGCGGGAGTGAGGAGTTACACGTGTAATCAGGGACTGTAGCCACGCGCTTCCACCCACCACAAGCCCCCGGCCTGCACAGTTCCCGGGAAGGGCGACGGGGTGCGGCCCCGTCCGGGTTCCGCGGGCCGGGGGATCGACCGCCGCCTGGGACGGCCTAGGTGTGTTGTCCGGGGACGTTGGTGACACACGTGCTGGGTTCTTGAAATGGGTGAGGGCCTCCGGGTTCGGTGTGGATTGCGACATCTACAC
>NZ_JBSGXB010000476.1:0-3908 GCF_053609185.1 Streptomyces sp. NPDC054956
CCGCCCCGCGCTCCTTCTTAACCTCGCATTCCCGCGCCGGGTGCGTCAGATCAGTATACCCGCGCGGCCGACGGGGACGCGCCGGGCCGTGATCTCCTTCGATATCTCTTTCTGCGTCACTGTCATGATGGTCCGTCACCTTTCCAGTACGAGGGCGAGGCCTTGGCCGACGCCTATGCAGAGGGTGGCGAGTCCGGTGCCCGAGCCGGCCGCGGCCAGCTGGTGGGCCACGGATCCGGCGAGCCGGGCACCGGAGGCGCCGAGCGGGTGGCCGAGGGCGATCGCGCCGCCGCGCGGGTTGACGACGGCGGGGTCGAGCTCGGGCCATTCCGCGAGGCAGCCGAGCGCCTGGGCGGCGAAGGCCTCGTTGAGTTCGAGGGTGGTGAGGCCGTCGAAGGTGCGCCCGGCCCGGGCGAGGGCGCGCCGGGTGGCTTCGACGGGTCCGAGGCCGAAGTACGCGGGATCGATGCCGCTGACGGCCGACGCGGTGATCCGGGCCAGTGGTTCGCGGCCGGTGGCCCGCAGGCCCGCCTCGTCGGTGATCAGCAGGGCGGCGGCGCCGTCGTTGAGCGGCGAGGAGTTGCCGGCGGTGACGGTTCCGTCGGTCCGGAAGGCGGGCCGCAGGCGCGCCAGGGCCTGCGCGGAGGTGTCCTCGCGCACGGACTCGTCGCGGACGAGGCCGGTGCCGTCCACGGGGACGATCTCGGGGTCGAAGGAGCCGGCGTTCCGGGCCGCGGCGGCCTTGCGGTGGCTGTCGAGCGCGTAGGCGTCCTGGGCCTCGCGCCCGATGCCGTGCTTCTCCGCGACACGTTCGGCACCCTCGCCGAGGGAGGCCGTCCAGTCGGCGGGCATCCGGGGGTTGACCATGCGCCAGCCGAGGGTGGTGGAGTACATCTCCTGGTGGCCGGCGGGGAAGGCGCGCGCCGGCTTGGGCAGCACCCAGGGGGCGCGGCTCATGGATTCGACCCCGCCCGCGACCACGATCGAGGCGTCCCCGACGGCGACGGCGCGGTAGGCCTGGATCACTGCCTCCAGGCCGGAGCCGCAGAGCCGGTTGACGGTGACGCCGGGGACGGAGACGGGCAGTCCGGCCAGCAGGACGGCCATCCGGGCCACGTCGCGGTTCTCCTCGCCGGCGCCGTTGGCGTTGCCGAGGATCACGTCGTCGATGCGGGCCGGGTCGAGTGCGGGGGTGCGCCCGAGGAGGGCGCCGAGGACGTGTGCGGCCAGGTCGTCGGGGCGGACCGTGCTGAGCGCGCCGCCGTACTTGCCGACGGGGGTGCGTACGGCGTCGACGATGTAGACGCCGCCGGGGGTGGTCCTCACCGGGCCGCTCCCGTCTCCAGGGGCGCCGCGGTGCGGTGGGCGATCTCCTCGACGGTGACGCCGGGGGCCGTCTCGACGAGGCGCAGCCCGTCCTCGGTGACGTCCAGGACGCCGAGGTCGGTGATGATCCGGTCGACGCAGGTCCGGCCGGTGAGGGGCAGGGTGCACTCCTCGACGATCTTGGGGGTGCCGTCCTTGGCGGTGTGCTCCATGAGCACGATCACCCGGCGGGCGCCGTGGACGAGGTCCATCGCGCCGCCCATGCCCTTGACCATGCGGCCGGGGACCGCCCAGTTGGCGAGGTCGCCGCGGGCGGAGACCTGCATGGCGCCGAGGACCGCGGTGTCGATGTGGCCGCCGCGGATCATGCCGAAGGAGAGCGCGGAGTCGAAGAAGGAGGCGCCCGGCAGGACGGTGACCGTCTCCTTGCCCGCGTTGACGAGGTCGGGATCGACCTCGTCCTCGTACGGATAGGGGCCGACTCCGAGGAGTCCGTTCTCCGAGTGGAGGACGACGTCGACGCCGTCGGGGAGGAATCCGGGCACCCGCGTGGGCAGTCCGATCCCGAGGTTGACGTACGAACCGTCGTCGAGCTCGCGGGCGGCGCGGGCCGCCATCTCGTCCCTGGTCCAGCTCATCGGGTCCGTACCGTCCTTCGTTCGATGCCCTTGTCGGCGGCCTGTGCGGGGGTGAGCGCCAGCACCCGCTGGACGAAGACGCCCGGCAAGTGAACCTGGTCGGGGTCCAGTTCGCCCGGCTCGACCAGCTCCTCCACCTCGGCGACGGTGACGCGGCCGGCCATGGCGGCGAGGGGGTTGAAGTTGCGGGCCGAGCGGGCGAAGACGAGGTTGCCGTGGCGGTCGCCGCGGGCGGCGCGGACCAGGGCGAAGTCGGTGGTGATGCCGTGTTCGAGCACGTGCGCGCGGCCGCCGTAGGTACGCACCTCCTTGGGCGGGGAGGCGACGGCGACGGCGCCGTCGGGCCCGTACCGCCAGGGCAGTCCGCCGTCGGCGGCCTGGGTGCCGACGCCCGCCGGGGTGAAGAAGGCGGGGATTCCGCAGCCTCCGGCGCGCAGCCGCTCGGCGAGGGTGCCCTGGGGGGTGAGTTCCAGTTCCAGTTCGCCGCCCAGGTAGCGGCGGGCGAACTCCTTGTTGTCGCCGATGTAGGAGCCGGTGACCCGGCTGATCCGGCCGGCCGCGAGCAGGACGCCCAGGCCTCCGCCGTCGACGCCGCAGTTGTTGGAGACGACACCGAGCCCGGTGGCCCCCTGGGCGTGCAGGGCGCGGATCAGTACGTCCGGTACGCCGCTGAGCCCGAAGCCTCCTACGGCGAGCGTGGCTCCGTCGCCGATGTCCGCCACCGCTTCGGCGGCGGTTGCGACCTGTTTGTCCATGGAGTGGACCGCCTCACTGGGGATTGACGCGTGGCGTGTTCGCCTGGTGAACTTTTGTTCACTTCTTGCGCGAAGGTGAGTGTCCATCCGCGCCCGGGCCGTGTCAACGGCAGCGGGTACGGTTTCCCCGCATCCTGATCACCCCGTGACCGCCCCGAGGAGGCCGGCCGATGGAGCGAGCCACCGAGGCTCTGGGCCCACCCGAGGAGCTGGTCGGGCCGCTGGAACGCGGTCTCTCCCTGCTCCGCGTCATGGCCACCGGACCGGAACTGCGCCACCGCCCCGGGGACCTGGCCCAGGCGACGGGGCTCGCCCGCTCGACGGTCGACCGGGTCGCCACCACGTTCGTCCGCCTCGGACTGCTCCGGACCGAGGGCCGCGACCTGCTGCTCGCCCCGGGCGCGGCGGAGCTGGGCAACGCCTACCTGTCCGGCTGCGGTCTGCCGGAGCTCCTCGGCCCGCACGCCGTCGCGCTCGCCGACGCGCTGGACGAGTCGGTGTCACTGGCCGTCCCGGACGGAGACGGGGTGCGCTTCATCGCCCAGGCCACCCGCCGCCGCGCCATGGCGATCTCCTTCCGGACCGGGGACCTGCTGCCGGCCGAACGGTGCGCGCCCGGCGCCCTGTTCGCCGCCGACTGGGACGAGGAGGCGTACGCGCGGTGGCGGGAGCGGCGCGCGAAGGACCCCCTCGACTCCGGCTTCCCGTCCGTGCCGGCCAGGCCGCTCGGGGGCACCGGGGCCGGTGGGTCCGACGGGTCCGCCCCGTCCGCCCCGTCCGTCGAGTCCGTCGAGTCCGTCGAGTCCGTCGAGTCCGTCGAGTCCGTCGAGGAAAGGTTCCGCGGCCGGGTGCGGGCGGCCCGCGAGGCGGGCCTGGCGGTGGACGACCAGCTGATCGAGCCGGGGCTGATCGCGCTCGCCCTGCCCATACGGGACCCGGGCGGCTCGGTGGTCTGCGCCGTCAGCGTGGTCAGCCACACCAGCCGGCACGACACCCGGTCCCTGGCGGAGCAGGCGATGGCCCCCCTGCGCCGCGCCGTCGCCGCCATGGAGGCGGCCCTGGCCGCCCCGCCCGCCGAAGCCCCGCCCGCCGACGCCGTACCGGCCGGCGCCCCCGCGGCGGAGGGGTCCGGCAGCGCGCTCAAGGAGGAGCTCGGCTCGGGCTTCCTCCAGTCGCTCGCCCGGGGCGT
>NZ_JBSGXB010000477.1:0-3907 GCF_053609185.1 Streptomyces sp. NPDC054956
CTCCCTGACGAGTGCCGGCCCGTGGTCCGGGATCGGCGCGGCCTCGCGGATCACCGACGCACGCTCGTACAGCGTCCTCGACCCGTCCCGGACGACCGCCGTCGCGAGCCGGGCCGCCGCCTCCTGCTGGCGCGGCAGCCATCGGGAGGCGTGGGCGAGGACCGGCAGCGGCCGGGCGGAGCCCTCGCGCAGGAACCGTCCGTACGCCGGGCGTTCGGCGAGCAGCACGTCCAGCAGATCGGTGCGGCGCGCAGACAGGACCTCCCGTACGGGCTCCAGCGCGGCCGCGGAGGGCTCTTGTGCCAGCAGCTCCACCGCGCGAGCCTCCCGCGTCGCGGGGTCGGCCAGCCAGGCCTTCGCGAGCGCCGGGGCCGTCTCGTCCTCGCACCGCTCCAGCGCGTCCGTCAGCATCACCTCGAGCCCGGGCGGCGGGGCGGAGCCCTGGCGGAGGAATCCCGCCAGGGCGAGCAGCGGACCGAAGTCGCCCTTGGCGGCGGCTCCGTCGGCCCACGGGCGCAGCACCTCGAACACGTGGGTCCGCCCCCCGTGCTCCGACGTCCAGTCCCACCAGCCGAGCACGGACCCGCCCGTGTGGTCGACGAGCAGGCGCAGGGAGCGCAGCGCCCAGTCGACCAGGCCGGAGCCGACGGCGGGTTCGTCGAGCACGGTGAGGACCAGCCCGCGCAGGGAGTTCCGGGTGGGGTAGGAGGAATCCCGGGCCTGGAGGGCGTCCAGGGCGATCGTGTCCAGGTGGCCGGGGGCCGTCGGGGAGTCGAGCAGGGCGGTGGGCAGTTTCACCAGTGCGGCGAGCACGGCGGACCGTACCGGATCGCGGTCGTTGCGCAGCCGGCCCGCGATCAGGGCGAGGACCTCCGCCACCGCGTCGGGGTCGCCGGAGCGGCCCGCGTTGGCGACGAGCAGCCCCCAGGCCTCCGCCCGCCGCCCGGCGTCGGAACCACCGCAGGCGGCCAGGATCTCGGGACGCGCCTCGGCCACCGGGAGATGGACCAGCGAGGCCGGCAGCTTTCCGGGCGTCTGCTCGGCGGCGCGCTCGCGGGCCACGGCGAGCCGCGCCTCGGCGTACCGGCGCGGGGGCGGCAGGAGCGGGAGGAGGGTGTGCAGGCCGGCCCACAGGGGCCCCGCGGAAGGTGCGAGCCCCTGGGCCAGATCCTCGTAGAAGGCTTCGCGGCGCGCCGGCGGCAGGGCCTCGAACAGGGCGGCCGCATGCTCGGGACGGCGCATCCAGTGCCGGCCGAGCAGGGGCAGCGAGGGCGGGTCGGCCCGGACGAGCCGGCGCAGCGCGGAGGCCGCCGGAACGGGCTCGTACACCGGGTGTTCGCGTGCCGGATCGGCCAGCCACCGTACGAGGCGTTCGGCGTCGGCGTCGGCGAACAGCCCCACGCGGCCCCACAGACAGGGCCGCGTCGTCCGGGGCCCGTACCGCTCCAGCAGGCCGAGCACGCGCGGCGGTGCGGCGGGAGCGGCGGCGGCCAGCCCGGGGGAGCGGCGCTCCCACCAGAAGTCCCGCAGCTCGGCGGGGAGCACGGCGAGCTCGGCCTCCGCCCGGTCGAGCACCGGGCCGGGGTGGCGCCGGGCCAGGCGGACCCAGTCGGAGACGGAGTCCGCGAGTTCGGGCAGCAGCCGGGCCACCGCCTCGGGCCCGCAGGCGGACAGCAGCGCGGCGGCCTCGTGGTCGCCCCACTCGGCCCGCAGCCGGGGCACGAGGGCTTCGGCCAGCGCCGCGCGTCCGGCGCGCCGGACGGTCCGGGACAGCTGCTTGCGGACCTCGGCGGAGGCGTCCTCGTAGGCCGCGACGATCGCTTCATCGGGCACCGGCAGGGTCCGCGCGGCCCGATGGACGATCCTGCGGACCGCCGGATCGGGGTCGGCGAGCCGCGCGCCCAGGTACTCCGTCCGCCGCCCGACCGCCGCGACGAACGCCGCCAGCCGCCGCTCGTACCGCCCCAGCCCGTCCAGCTCCTCCAGTACGGCGTCCAGCTCCCCGGCGGCGGCGAGGTCCCGGGCGGTGGCGGCGGCGAGGCGGAGCCGGTCCCGGTGGGGGAGCGGTTCGAGAGCGGCGAGCAGCTGTTCGATGATGCGCGACATCCGCCCAGTTTCCTTGCGACCCCGCCCCCGGCCAAACGCTTTCGTCCCCGGCGGCCGGGCCCGCCGCCGCGCCCCGCGCCCGAAGGTACGACGCCACTGGCAGCCCGTCGGCCCCTGCGGGTCGCATACGCCATGGGACCATCGGACCGGTGCCGGGGTGTTCGGGAGGAAGCCGGGATGGCGTTCGTCGTCGAACTGCGGCGCGGGGCGTCGAAGTCCAGGACCGCGCGGAAGCCGGGGCCGCGGCCCGCGGTGGGGGTGCTGGAGCGGATCCTCATCGAGGAAGAGGAGTTCGCGGCGGTCCTCGGGAGGTTGGGTCGGCACCGATTGCCCACGCTGGCAGGCATGGACGCCTACGGGGACACCACGCTGCACGGCGAGGCGGTGGCGAGTGAGGTGTCTGCCCCCGACGCCTCCGCCGTCCGCGGACCGGGGCCGCCGTACCGCCGGACGAGCCGTCGGTAAATCGGATGTGCGTGCGGCGGAGGGTTGTTAGGTTCGGGGTGTGCCGAAGCTGAATCAGATCATCGCAGTCGAAAAGGGCGTCAAGTCCAAGGCCCTCCAGGAACTCACCCAGGCCCACCAGGACGTGCAGAAGCCCGCCCTGCTGGCCGGTATCTCCCGGACCTACCAGCCCAAGGACGAGGAGGGCGAGCAGCTGCCGCCCGAGTCCACGCGGGTGCAGGTCAAGGCCGAGGACGCCCTGCGGGCGACCGCGGGAACGCTGACGCGGCTCTTCGACGTGACCGCGACCAAGGACTGGGCGAACCGCTCGGCCGTCGCGGACGTGGTGGTCGACGGCACGGTGCTGCTGCCCCAGGTGCCCGTCCCGTACCTGCTGTTCCTCGAGAAGCAGCTCACCGACCTGCACACCTTCGTGCGCAAGCTGCCGGTGCTCGACGCCTCCGAGTCGTGGAACCTGGACCCCTCCACCGACTCCTGGAAGACGGAGCCGGTGCGGACCATCCGCACGAAGAAGGTCCCGCGCAACCACGTGAAGGCCGAGGCCACGGAGAAGCACCCGGCCCAGGTCGAGGTCTACTACGAGGACGTGGCGGTCGGTTACTGGACCACCGTGAAGTTCTCCGGCGCGCTGCCCGCACGGCGGGTCAACGAGCTCCTCGAGCGCGTCGAGAAGCTCCAGCAGGCCGTCAAGTTCGCCCGCGAGGAGGCGAACAACACCGAGGTCACCGACCAGCGGGTCGGCGACGCGGTGTTCGGCTACCTCTTCAGGTAGCCCCCACATTCGCCCCCCGTCGCGAGCGGGGGGTGCGCGATGAGCGCAAGCTGAAACTGATGTTGAAGCTGATAAAGGGGTGTCAGTTGGGGGTTCGAATCCCTCCCCCCGCACCACGTGCGGGGGTGGCCCAAGCCTGGTAGAGGCGGCCCCATGAAACTCAGATTCTCGCTCCAGTCTCAGTATTCGCCGCCGAACACCGGATCGACCGAGCGCGGGCGAACATCGACGGATAGGGGTTCAAGTCCCCTCGGCAGCTCTCTCGTGCTGCTGTAGTTCAAAGGCAGAACACGTCGATCTCAGAATGATCCGCGGCTCTTAAACGCCGCCGGTGTGCGCAATTGGGTGGCAAGCTGGAGCCCGGGAGCTGGACATGCTCCCGGGCTCCGTCACGTTTCCCGGCCGAGGGCCGAGCCGCCCGGGGGCGAACGGTCCGGCCGCCTACCGGGCCCGGCGGGCCCGCTACGTGGCCACCGGGACCGAGACGAACGTCGTGCCCGACTCGTTCTCCACCAGGACCGCCCGGACGTCCGCCGGGTCGACCGCCGCCGAACCGTCCAGCGC